>JAILNQ010000047.1 GCA_024691425.1 Lachnospiraceae bacterium | reverse complement strand
TGTGAAGGACATAGCAGGAACAGGAAAGAAACGCTATCTTGCTCTGCGCATCGTAGATTCACCTGTTGAAGCAAGCGGTGATACATTCGGACTTGCAGAGACGACTGTTGTCTACGAGCTTGATTTCTCAGATGTAACGCTAGAAGAAACAGAATATGATATCAGCATCGAAGATACTTCTGCTGTAACGAAGCCTCATCTTTACAAAGCAGGACAGGCGGCCGGCGTAAATCCTGCGGTAACGCTTACTGCTACCGTAACGGATTCTGAAGGCAAACCTGCGCCTCATGTTAATGTAAAATGGGGAAGCAGCAGTGAATTAGCTATGATTTCCAGTATAAGCGGCGGCGGATTTACGGATGCTGAAGGTAAGATCACGGCAAATGTAGAGATCAACGTGACAAATCCTGATGCTGCCATTGCAACGATAACAGCAGTCGCTGGCGGTTCGGGAATGGCTTCGGAGAGCTTTGAGCTTTATGAGGCACGTAAGATAATCGAAGGCGGAGCGGAAGGCTTCACCATGACGCTTCCAGGACAGCAGGAATATGCCCTTACACCTACTTTTGAGCTTGCTCTCGGAAGCTCATACGGAATAGAGTGGGCTCCCGCAGATGACGGGACTTCAAACGCCGCTTCGGTAGATTCATACGGTGTTGTTACGGCATTCAATCCTGGAAACGTTAAGTTCGTACAGAAGATTGTCGACAGCAAAGGAGTTGTGCTTGCCGTTTCAGGTGATGAAGAAAGCGTTTACAACGGCAGGATCACAACGGCAATTGAGCGCGTATGGATCGAACAGACAGGAGATGTTTATGCGAATAACAAGAATAATACAACTGCTCTTATCGTAAAGACATATCCTGAAAAGACGGAAGGACTAATTTACAGATGGAGCAGCAGCAATAACTCCACGACTAACCCGACAAAGCCTGCGGCTGATATTGCAGGAGACGGAATAATACCCACGGTTACCGGTAAAAACAAGGGCACGACTACAATAACGGTTACCGTGAAGGACGGAGAAAATGTTTATAATGCAACCAAGGTTCTCCGCGTTCGACCTACGGTTGATAAGGTCGAAATATTTGAACAGGGCTATCCTGAGTTCGCTGATGAAGAAATCTTAGTATCAGCTAACAAGGGTAGTAAGGTCAATCTTATCGCAGAGGCGAAAGCATCAGATCCCGATGCTGACACTTCCATCACATGGTCGATCAGTGACGAAACTTATGCGACAGTTGATCAGAATGGTCAGGTAACAACGTTCTTCCCCGGAAATGTTGATGTATATGCAACTGCACCGGATGGAAAGCAGGCAATTGCTCACCTGGCAATATATGATGTGGTAACTACTCTTTCAGCCGACGCATCTAATATCGCAATCGGGGCAGGAGAAACAGTAAAGGTAAAAATTTATGCGGATCCTGCGGCTGCAGTACTTGGTATCATCCCGTCTTATGACAGCAAATACGTAAATGTTGCTGAAGAACTCGGTGGTGATAGCCAGTTCAACATTACAGGTGTGTCAAAGGGCAAGACGACGGTAATATTTACTGAGGTCGGTTCCGGTCTTACCACGGAAGTTGCGGTAAATGTTGGCGGAAAGACAACAGCGCTCACATCTCTTACGACTGATGTGGACAATTATGAGCTCTACTTCGGAAAGAGCGCGCAGCTGACGTATAAGGCAACGCCAAAAGACTACAACAACGTTGCTCTTGTTTGGAGCACTTTGAGTGATAAAATCATCGTTTCACCTACAGGTGAGGTTTCAGTAAAGGCAACAACAGCTGTTGGTGAGGAAGCGACAGTTACGCTTACTGCGTATAAACTTGATGGAACGCCGGCCGGAAAATCGGTAGACTATACTATCAAGGTCGTTGCGCAGCCGAAGGCAAAGAGCGTTGTCATCGAGCCCAGAAGTCTGACACTAAAGGCTCCTTTCGACGGTACCCCCGGCGAGAGTGCATGTCTTACTGCAAAGGTCTATCCCGATAATGCTTTTGATAAGAGCATAGTATGGAGCGTAGCAGGTGATGCAGTTGACATCGACGCAGACGGATTCGTTACAGCGGTTCATAAGGGAAGCGCAATAGTTAGAGCACAGAGTGCTGAAGCTGGAGTTTATAAGGAAATTGTTGTCAACGTAGTTGAGGCTGTTGATTCAGACGATTATGCTACGGGACGTTACAGGGAGGATGCTATCTGGATAGGTGCGATCGAAGAATATACCTATACCGGTATGGCTATTAAGCCTGAACCGAATGTATACTTCGGAGATGTTCTCCTGACACCGGGAGTTGATTACAAGCTTTCATGGAAGAATAACACGGATGCGTCAAGGGCTAAAAAGAACGAAAGCCAGCCTAAGATCTATGCAGAAGGAAAGGGTAACTACGCAGGAAAGGCGGAGGCTTCATTCGCGATCTATCCCGCTAGCCTTAGCGATGTTACCGTTAACAATGTTTCAGCTGTTACAAAGACAGGCAAGGGAGGATATCAGGAACAGTTCCTGGCCCCGACGCTTACATATAACGGCAAGGCACTCAAATATCTCAAGGATTTCGATCTTGATTACCCGGATACATGGGATGTCGGTGCATATGAAAGCCCTGGTTACTGGCCGATAGATATAACAGGAATGGGTAACTTTACGGGATATGCTTATGCAGACGAGATTCTTGTTGACAAGGCTATGGCACTCAATATTTCAAAGGCGACGGTAACAGGCCTTGAAAAGCAGTATTTCTATGATGGAGAGCCTATATGTCCTGAGCTTACCGTAAAATACAAAGTGGATAAGACGAAGGAAATCAGGCTCGTTGAGGGCGAAGATTATGACGTTACATACGATAACAACGTAGCCCTCGGCACGGCAACAATCCTGATCACCGGTAAGATGTCAAGCTCAGGCGACTTCTACGGAAACAAGAAGCTTACATTCAAGATCGTTCCGGTTGTCACGGATATATCAAAGACTGCAGCCAACAAACTTGTGGTCGCCATAAACGGCGTGGACATAGATGTCACTGCCGGAAAAGGCAATGGAACAAACCTTGTCTCTGTTCCGTTCCTGAAAGGCGGAGCTAAACCTTCATCGGTAGATGTATGGTGCGATGGCTATGGATATCTGAAGGAGGGCGCTGACTTCACATGGACCAGCAAGGCAAAAGATGATCTCGGAACCGTGACCGTTAACGGAAAAGGCAGCTTCTTCAAAGGCAAGGCAGAAGTAACCTTCAAGATTGATAAGCAGGATATCGAAGAGGTTATAATCGTGGCTGATGACGCCGAGTATGCTGCAAAGGCAGGATTCTATGATAAGGCGAAGATTACGCTTTATGACCTTGACGGCAAGACGCTTGCAAAGGGCAAGGATTATAGCCTGGAATTCAGCACAGACGACGGAACGTCGATACCTTCTATCGGTGCATGCGTAAATGTTACGATTAAGGGAGAAGGCATGTACAACGGAGAAACCACGACGAGCATCAGAGTCATTGATAAGGCAAAGAGGCTCTCTACGGCATCATTCGCGTTCATGGATAATGATAACGATGAAGAAATAGCCGCAGGTAAGTTCTTCGTGAAGTATGCAGGAAGCCCTGTGACTCTTACGGAAGATGACATAGTTCTGAAGGTGAAGAGAAAGGTCGGACGTCTGAACAAGACAGTAAGGCTTGAAACCACGGAATACGAGATCGTTACGATACTGAACAACAACAAGGTCGGAACGGCAACTGTAATCCTGAAGGGAACAGGCGAATTCGGCGGACTTAAGAACATTACCTTCAAGATCAAGAAGTAAACGTGATCGAATAATAGGGAAAGCCCTGCAGATCATGCAAAGGAGAGGCTCCGCACTGTAAGTGCGGGGCTTCTTCTGTAAAGATTCTGTTACGGTTTGACATTTCAAGCCATAGATTATAAACTGTTACTTGTACGCTTAAACGCGTTGTTGCGTTAAAGCAAAAAAGTTTTTGGAGGAAAAAAGATGCCTATTACTGAGCTTCTTGAAAGAAATGCGGATCAATATCCGAATGACGTGGCGCTTATCGAGATCAATCCCAAGATCAAAGAGAACAGAAGGGTGACCTGGAAGGAATATGAACTCATACAGAGTACTAACAAGGAGTCATACCGCCGCGAGATAACCTGGTCGGTTTTCGATGAGAAAGCCAACCGTTTTGCAAACTATCTCATGTCCATGGGCATAAAGAGAGGACATAAGGTCGGTATAATCATGATGAACTGCCTTGAGTGGCTGCCGATCTACTTCGGAGTGCTGAAGACGGGCGCGACGGTCGTTCCGTTCAATTTCAGGTATTCTTCCGACGAGATAATGTACTGCGCGAAGCTCTCTCAGATAGACATCCTCGTGTTCGGGCCGGAGTTCATCGGTCGTATAGAGGAGATCTGTGACGAGCTTTCGAAAAAAAGACTTCTTATATATGTCGGTGATAACTGCCCGACGTTTGCCGAGGACTACAAGGAAGCCGTTGCGAACTGCTCGAGCGCGCGTCCTGATGTTCAGATAACGGATGACGATGAAGCAGCGATCTATTTTTCGTCGGGCACGACGGGATTTCCTAAGGCAATACTTCACAAGCACCGCTCACTCATGCATTCAGCGGCGTGCGAACAGAACCATCATGGGCAGCAGAGGGATGATGTGTTCCTGCTGATCCCGCCCCTGTATCATACGGGCGCGAAGATGCACTGGTTCGGAAGCCTTTATTCTGCATCAAAAGCAGTCCTTCTTCAGGGCACCGCACCGGAGATAATACTTGATGCGGTATCGAAGGAGAAGTGCACGATCGTCTGGCTTCTTGTTCCTTGGGCTCAGGATATTCTTGAGGCCATAGAGAGCGGCAGGGTAAACCTTGCGGACTACGAGCTGTCTCAGTGGAGGCTCATGCACATAGGTGCTCAGCCCGTTCCGAGAAGCCTTATAAAGAAGTGGAAGGAAATATTCCCCGGACATCAGTATGACACAAACTACGGACTTTCCGAGTCTATAGGACCCGGCTGCGTCCATCTCGGTGTTGAGAACATACATAAGGTCGGCTGCATAGGAAAGGCCGGCTACGGATGGGAGACGAAGATCGTAGACGAAAACCGCAATCCTGTTAAGCCGGGAGAGGTCGGAGAGCTTGCGGTCAAAGGCCCCGGAGTCATGGAATGCTATTATCATGATCCGAAGTCCACGAAGGAAGTTCTTGCGGACGGATGGCTTTACACCGGTGACATGGCTACGGAGGATGAGGACGGATTCATCATGCTCGTTGACCGTAAGAAGGATGTCATCATAAGCGGCGGCGAGAACATCTACCCCGTACAGATCGAGGACTTCATCCGCACGAACGAGGCCGTTCATGATGCGGCGGTCATCGGAATACCTGATAAGAGGCTCGGCGAGGTAAGCTGCGCGATCATAGAGCTCAAAAAGGACTATGTGCTCACTGAAGAAGAAATGAATGAATTCTGCATGGCGCTTCCTAGATACAAAAGGCCTCACAGGATCATTTTCGCGGATATACCCCGTAACCCTACCGGCAAGATAGAAAAGCCGAAGCTCCGCGAGATGTACGGAGGAAAGGGACTTGTTGAGGCACAGAACCTGGGATAAGACGGAGGATTGATTTGAGATATAACAGTTCAAGAGAAGCCAGGCGCAGAAGAAAGCGCAGGAGAAAGATAATACAAGCTGTCCTTCCGGTCCTTATAGCGATGGTGCTGATCGGAGTCATACTTCTCGTGGCAAAGAGCACGGGTCTGTTCGATGACTGGGGATATTCGACGAAGAAAGCGGATCTGAACAAGTACTTCAAAACGACTTCATCGGATACTGCTTCCGTTATCGAGGACTGCGAGGTCACGGATGACAAGATCAAGGTAAAGGACGGCAAACTCTACGTTCCTTATGAGTCGGCGGTCGAGAAGTACAATGAGAACTTCTACTGGGAAGCATCGAGCGGAAGGCTTCTGTACACAACAGGAGATGGCGTATATTCGGCGGTTCCCGGAGATTCTTACTATTCACTCGAAGGCAACGGGACACAGGCGGGATACGTGATATGCTACGAAGAAGCCGGTCAGCTGATGGTATGCCTTGACTACATCAGGGTGTTCACGAACTTCGAATACAGGCTTTTCGGCGGATCGGGCGAGCCCTACCGCGTCCTTATCAAGAAGGACTGGGGAAATCAGGTCGTAGCGGATGTTACGGAGGATGAAGTCGCCATAAGGACGAGTGCCGACAAAGAGGGCGACATACTGAAGGAGCTCCGCAAGGGAAGTACCGTGACGATAGTCGAATCAGAAAATGAGAAATGGATGAAAGTCATGTCCGAGGATCTGATCACGGGATACATGGAAGTCAAGCATCTCGGCGAGAAATACGACCGTCCGGAGACGCCCGTTAATGACGTTCAGCCGATAACGGTTACGCAGGTTGCCGATTACTCGGAGCCCGTCGTTCTCGCATGGCATAACGTGACCGGTGACGGTTCTGATTCCGCGCTCAAGGATAATGAGAAATTCCTTCAATATATTAACGTTATTTCGCCTACATGGTTCTCTCTTGCCGATGATGAGGGCACTGTTGAATCCCTCGCTTCATCTTCATACGTAGAAAAGTGCCATTCAAAGGGGATCAAGGTCTGGGGTCTGTTCAGCAACCTGACTCACCCGGAGGCAAGCACTTCTGCAGTTTTAGGAGATCCGGAAAAGAGAGCGTACATCACCGAGCAGCTGCTCGGATATGCGGCGCAGTACAATCTCGACGGGATCAACCTGGACTTTGAGTCGGTGTCGACTGAAGACGGACCTGCATATGTCCAGTTCATAAGGGAATTCTGCCTGAAGGCGCATGCTAAGAATCTTGTAGTTTCCGTGGACAACTATGTCCCGAAGGAATACTCGATGCATTATAACCGCGAAGAACAGGGTGTTTTTGCGGATTACGTCATCATAATGGGATATGATGAGCATACGAGCGCATCCGAAGAGGCCGGCTCAGTGGCATCTCTTGATTTTGTCTCGGAAGGTATCGAGAAGACGCTCGAGGAGGTTCCGAAGGAGAAGATCATCAATGCTCTGCCGTTCTATGTCAGGTACTGGACTGTTGACGAGAACAATAATGTTACGGATGTTCAGGCTCTTCCGATGGCTAAGGGTGAGGATACGGTTGCATCGGCCGGAGCGACGGCTGAATGGGATGATGATACCGGTCAGAACTATGCCGAATGGTCTTCGGGCGGCATGACGAACAAAATATGGCTCGAGGATATCAGATCGCTTCAGGCGAAGCTTGAGGTGATGAAGGCTCATGATATCGGAGGTGTTGCGGCCTGGCAGCTCGCCTTCGGAACTGAGGAAGCCTTCATGCTGATGGATAATTATTACATGCCGAACAGGGAGTAGATGCAAATGGCCGTTGGGGCTCTCCGCTATGCGGTAAGGGAAACTCATTGTATTTTTTTCCGGAGAACCCGGGCCACTTGAAAAGGTACCCGCATTTAATTTCAGGTACAGTGATACAATTCATCTCGCAGGACCGGTCCGCGCGTGCGTCACACACTTTTTGCTTTCGGTTGAAAAGCCTTATGAATCTTGTAAAGGACAACCATTATACATTAAGAAACCGGGGAGTATCTAATGACAAAAAATTGATAAGTTCGGGGATTACCCGATAAGAAACTCCTGATGTGGTGAACCCCTGTCGTCACAGGAAATTCACTGGAAAAAAACAGACATATATCTTACAATATATATATAAGAAATATGGTATCTCTACCCTCCTTTCGCCGCAGATTGCGAAGGAGCGGTCCTGTGCCATGGATTTTATATGAACGGAACGTCTTTGACAAGTACTATATATTGAGCTTTTCGGATCGCAAGATACAAGGAATGCGCAGAAAGCGCAGAAAATCGGGAAAAATCACGATGCTGCGAAAATGTAAACCAACGGTTAACTTTTCATGACAGAAAATGTGGTATTATTATTCTGCGATATAATTTGACAACAAGATTATGCCGATATATAACTTGATAAGATATGTATCTTTTATCTTTAAGGATAGGAGGTGGATACATGAAACTGGAACGTGTTAACGAACATCAGATAAGATGCACACTGACAAAAGCAGATTTAGCTGACAGACAGCTGAAGCTTTCGGAGCTTGCCTACGGAACCGAGAAGGCTAAGACCCTGTTCCGGGACATGATGCAGCAGGCCTCTTATGAACTCGGATTTGAAGCTAACGATATACCTCTGATGATAGAGGCGATACCTCTTTCTTCGGAATCAATAATACTTATCATCACTAAGGTTGAAGACCCTGATGAGCTTGATACGAGGTTTGCGAATTTCGCCCCCAACATAAGGGACGAAGAAGACGATGTTATTTCAGAGCTTTTCAGGTCCGTATCAGAGGAAATGCCGGAGGTTCTTGATCTTTTCAAGAAGCTCTCGCAGGAAGTTTCAAAGAATCCCGAACTTCTTGAGGAAGCGAAGGAGAAACTGATAGAGCAGGCAAATGCCGCTGGTGAGCTTTCAAGGGCATTCGCATTCGATACGCTTGCCGATGTCATAAAGGCAGCGGGCGTTGTATCGAAGTTCTACAAAGGGAAGAATTCCCTGTACCATGATGAGACGGATGACTGCTATGTCCTCGCACTCAGCAGGGGAGAGCTTACGACCGAAGAGTTCAACAGGATATGCAATGTCCTGTCCGAGTACGGCTCAATGGAAAGGTCCACGCCTGCATCGGAAGCATATTTCGAAGAGCATGGCAACTGCGTCATCGCTGATGATGCGATAGCAACGTTGCTCGCATAAACCATTACCGAATAAAACAACTAATATTGACGGCACCATATCTGTCCAAAAGGCGCTTTCGCTCAGTTTCCGCGCGTCACATTACTAGACTCGTGAGAAACCTCGTCAAGTAACAACGCGCTCCAATGCTTTTGGTCAGACACGGTGCCGTCTTTATATATTCTTATGCAATTGTCGGTATGTTTTATGCGAGGGCAGCGATTTTCTCCATGAGAGAGTCGATGTCCATTCCGTGAACCATTGCAGCCTCTTCGAGTGATTCTCCCTGCGCCGCAGGACATCCGAGGCAGTGCATTCCGGCTTCCATAAGGATGGGTGCAACCTCAGGCTTGTTGACGAGAATCTCGCCTATAGTCATTTCTTTTTTGATCTCCATATTTATACCTCCGATATGTTACATGATCTGCCATGCCGGCAGCTGTTTCCCAAACGCTGTAAGGGTAGCATTTTTTGATATCGCCGTCAAGCGCTGCCAGGGTTCAGATATTGTGGTATCTGCCGGGAATCATACAGCGTATTGGAAAGTGGTAAAACTGACTAGAAAAATCGGCAATTTGTACGCAAAAAAATACAGTTCTATTCCTTGACTTGTATACAATGCTCAAACTATAATAACAATTACCAAAATGTGCAGCATCCGCTCGGCGGATTTATCACAATTAACAAAATTTTTACACAGGAGGCGTTGCAATGAGATCAGAATGGAATGGTTTCGTAGGCGGTAAGTGGGAAAGCGAAGTCAATGTACGTGACTTCATCCAGAAGAACTATACTCCTTATGACGGAGATGATTCTTTCCTTGCAGGACCTACACAGAACACAAAGGATTTGTGGCAGATGGTTCTCGACCTTCAGAAGAAGGAAAGAGAAAACGGCGGTGTTCTTGACATGGACACAAAGGTTGTTTCAACCATCACTTCACATGGCCCCGGCTATCTTGACAAGAGCAAGGAGACTATCGTAGGTTTCCAGACAGATAAGCCTTTCAAGCGCTCACTTCAGCCTTACGGCGGTATCCGTATGGCAGAGAAAGCCTGCTCGGACAACGGTTATGAAGTTGATCCCGAGATCAGTGAGTTCTTCTCAACACATCGTAAGACTCACAATGCAGGATGTTTCGATGCATACAATCAGGAAATGAGAGCATGCCGTACATCACACATCATCACAGGTCTTCCGGATGCATACGGACGTGGACGTATCATCGGTGACTACAGAAGAGTTGCTCTTTACGGTATTGATTTCCTTATCGAGGACAAGCAGGCACAGAAGGATTCAACCGGACGTGTTATGACAGATGATGTTATCCGCCTTCGTGAAGAGCTTTCAGAGCAGATGATAGCTCTTAAGATGATGAAGGAAATGGCTGCTTCTTACGGATGCGATATTTCCAAACCCGCTACAAACGTTAAGGAAGCTATCCAGGCTACATACTTCGGATATCTCTGCTCGGTTAAGGAGCAGAACGGTGCGGCTATGTCACTCGGACGTACATCAACATTCATTGACTGCTACGCTGAGCGTGACCTCAAGAACGGCACATTCACAGAGGAGCAGATCCAGGAGTTCGTTGATCACTTCATCATGAAGCTTCGTTGCGTTAAGTTCGCACGTACACCTGAGTACAATCAGATCTTCGCCGGCGATCCCGTTTGGGTAACAGAGTCTATCGGTGGTGTCGGTGTTGACGGACGTCATATGGTTACAAAGATGAGCTTCCGTTATCTCCATACACTTGAGAACCTCGGTGCAGCTCCCGAGCCGAACCTCACAGTTCTCTGGTCAACAAGACTTCCCCAGAACTTCAAGAAGTTCTGCGCTAAGACTTCGATCAATACATCATCGATCCAGTACGAGAACGATGACCTTATGAGACCTGTTCACGGTGATGACTACGGTATTGCATGCTGCGTATCATCGATGGTTATCGGTAAGGAAATGCAGTTCTTCGGAGCTCGTGCAAACCTTGCAAAATGTCTTCTGTACGCTCTGAACGGCGGTATCGATGAGAAGACCAAGAAACAGGTTGGTCCCAAGTATCGTCCTTATGAAGGCGATGTACTTGATTATGATAAGGTTATGGAACTGTTCATCGACATGGTTGAATGGCAGGCAGATGTTTATGTCAATACTCTTAACATCATCCATTACATGCATGACAAGTACTGCTATGAGAGAGCAGAGATGGCTCTTCATGACAGAGACGTTAAGAGATATTTCGCAACAGGTATCGCAGGTCTGTCTATCGTAGCTGACTCCTTCTCAGCTATGAAGTATGCGAAAGTTGAGTGTATCAGAGACGAAGACGGTATCATCACAGACTTCAAGATCACAGGTGACTTCCCTAAATACGGTAATGACGATGATCGTGTTGATGCTATCGCAAAGGAAGTTGTTCATAAGTTCATGACAGCTATCAGACGTCACCATACATACAGGAACGGTATTCCCACAACGTCAATCCTTACCATCACATCAAACGTTACATACGGTAAGGCTACAGGTAACACACCTGACGGACGTCGTGCAGGACAGCCTTTCGCACCCGGTGCCAACCCGATGCACGGTCGTGATACTCACGGAGCTATCGCTTCACTTTCATCTGTATCAAAGCTTCCGTTCAACGATGCGCAGGATGGTATCTCCAATACATTTACCATCATCCCCGGTGCCCTTGGTAAGGAAGACCAGGTATTCGCAGGCGATATCGAACTTGATCTGAATAAATAATGCTGTAAGGAGGGGCCCACGTAGTGGGAAGATTCCTTACT
>JAILNQ010000069.1 GCA_024691425.1 Lachnospiraceae bacterium | reverse complement strand
AAGCCGGATATGAGCGTATTATTTCTTTTTTATCTTGTAATAACATCGTCTTCTGCATTATTATATATCGAGAGATTTACGAACTATTGAAACCGTCACAGGATTAGATGACCGATGCTTTTTAATTCCCTGCAATTCGCGATTTTTCTGCCCATAGTATTTGCTCTTTACTGGATGCTGCCCGACAGGTTCAGGTGGATCCTCTTATTAGCTGCAAGCTACTGGTTCTACATGAGCTGGAATCCGGCGTATGTTGTCCTCATCCTGTTTGCTACGGCAGTTTCTTTCGCTTCCGGCATAGTGATGGAAAGAAGCAGTTCGGCCAAGGTAAGGAAGACTGCGATGGCAGCTGCCTGCATTGCCTGCCTCGGGGTTCTTTTCTTCTTCAAGTATTTCAATTTCGTAAGCAGGAGCGCGGCGGACGCGTTGTCTGCTTTCGGCATTCCGGTAGAGCCGTTTCTTCTTAATGTGCTTCTGCCGGTCGGCATATCTTTCTACACGTTCCAGACACTCAGCTATGTGATAGATGTCTATAACGGGAAATGCGGCGCAGAACACCATTTCGGAAAGTACGCGGCATTCGTATCGTTCTTTCCCCAGCTTGTAGCCGGCCCGATTGAAAGAACGGGAAATCTGCTGCCTCAGATAAAAGAGGAGCACAGATTCGACTATTCTCTGGCATCCTACGGCCTGAAGCAGATGGCATGGGGGTATTTCAAGAAAATCGTTATTGCGGACAGCATTTCCGTATATATAGGAAAAGTTTTTGAAAGACCTCACGACTTTGCGGGTTTCTCTCTCGTTCTGGCAGCGGTGCTCTTTACCGTGCAGATATACTGCGATTTTTCAGGGTATTCGGACATTGCGATAGGAACCGCGAAACTTATGGGGATAAAGCTCATGACGAACTTCAACTGCCCGTATTTTTCGCAGAGCATACGTGAATTCTGGAGCAGATGGCATATTTCGCTTTCGACATGGTTCAGGGATTACGTATATATCCCGCTCGGAGGCAACAGGAAAGGCAAGCTGCGTACATCCATAAACCTCATGATCACGTTCCTTGTCAGCGGGCTATGGCACGGCGCAGACTGGTCGTTCGTCTTCTGGGGAGGGCTCCACGGACTTGCTCAGATTATCGAAAACCGCCTGATTCCGTCGGATAAGCGTGAAAGCAAGGGATTCGTCAGGCTTCTGAGAATTGCAGCAGTTTTTGTATTTAGTACATTCGCATGGGTATTTTTCGCATCGCATTCAATAGCAGATGCGTTTTACATTATCGCTCACATGTTTGACGGCGCGGCAAGTCCCGTAAGCTATGTGCAGAGCGGATTCATATCAGTCGGGCTGTCAAAGCTGCATCTTCTTTTCCTGATGCTGTCGCTTGCGGTTCTGACAGTATATGACAGCTTTTCACTGAAATGTGATGTTATAGCCGTTATTTCGTCTAGGAAAACAGCCGTGCGCTGGTTTGTATATGCTCTGCTCGCGCTATGGATAGTATTTCACTTTCCTGCATCGAACTCGACTGAGTTCATATATTTTCAGTTCTGAGGAAACTTAAGGCCGTACGATGAGAAAATTTGTCGGAAAAATCATACTGCTAGCTCTTATTGCCGCTGCATGTTTTTTTGCTGCGGCAGCGGCGGAGTGCGCTCTGGCCGGGAGCCAGTACGGAGGGAATTATCAGGCATCCATAAACGATAAGACCGAAAGGCTTTTAGCGCTTGACAGCCCCAAGATAATCCTTGTCGGGAATTCCAATCTGCCTTTCGGCATGGATTCAAAGCTTCTCGAAGAGCAGACCGGCCTGCCCGTCGTCAACCTCGGACTCCACGGCGGACTCGGAAATGCTTTTCACGAGGATCTAGCAAAGATCAACATCGGCGAAGGCGATCTTGTCATCATATGTCACACGGATTTTGATGATGATATTATCCCGAGCCCTTCGCTTGCATGGATTACCATCGATGATCACTGGAAATACTGGAAGATACTGCGCATAAAGGATTATCCGCGAATGATGGCCGCTTACCCGAACTACATCAGGAAGTCGCTGTACTTATGGATAACGAAAACCGGCAATAAGGACGAGGGAGACAGCTACGCAAGAAGCGCGTTCAATGAATACGGTGATGTGGTAAACAAACCTTCCGAGGATCAGATGGAATGGGAAAAATACTTTTCCGATACCGAGCTTCATCCGGTCGAAGTCCCTGATATAAGCAGAGCTTGCGTAAAGAGGATGAACAGGTTCGCGGAGTATGTCAGAAAGAGGGGCGCAACGCCCGTTGTTGCTGCATATCCTATTGCATACGGGAAATATTCTTCATTCAGCAAAGAGGATTTTGAAGCGTTTGCCGAAAAGCTTTCGGAGGAGCTTGACTGTGACGTCATATCGGATTATACCGATTACTTTTACCCGTACGAGTATTTTTATGATACGAACCTGCATCTTACCGAGGAAGGCGCAAGGATCAGAACGCAGCAGCTTATCTCGGATATCATAAAGTGGAAGCAGAACCAGCAGGAAGACTGATAACATTAACCGGAGGATATGGATATGGAAAACGACAGGCTGTACATTTCGATGTACCATTACACAAGGGATCTTCCTCATAGCCGGTACCCGCACATAAAGGGAATGGATGTTGGCATTTTCAGACAGCAGCTTGAATTCTTCAAGGAGAATTTCAATGTCGTGCGTATGGAAGATGTCATAGAGGCTGTCTGTCATGGCGGCATGCTTCCCGAAAATGCGCTTCTTCTGACATTTGATGACGGATATGCCGACAACTTCACATATGCTTTTCCGATCCTTGAGGAATACGGACTTCACGGGTCTTTCTTCATACCGGGCAAGACTTTCGCGGAGCACACGCTGCTAGATGTGAATAAGATACACTACATACTCGCGAGCTCAGACCACAGGGAACTGGTTGCCGACATCAAGGAGAAAATGGACCTGTACAGGGGTGAGGAATATGATTATCCGCCGACGGACGAGCTATGGGAAAAGTATGCTGTGGACGGGCGGTTCGAGGGAAGAGAGCCGACTTTCGCAAAGCGAATACTGCAGACGGTGCTTCCTGAGAAGATCAGGAACCGCATATCCAGTGAGCTCTTTGAGAAATATGTCGGTGTTTCTGAAGAGACGCTTGCTTATGAGCTCTATATGACACCGGAACAGATAAGAACGTTAAAGAGACACGGGATGTTCATCGGACTTCACGGCTATGATCATTACTGGCTCGGAAATCTGCCGCCCGAGAAGATGAAAGAGGACATTTCAAAGGCGCTTGAGGTAATGGATGAATTCATAGACAGGGATCAGTGGGTAATGAATTATCCGTACGGAAGCTATAATGATGAAGTTCTCTCGTTCATAAAGTCAGAGGGCGCATGCATAGGGCTTACGACAGAGGTCAGGGCTGCCGACATCACAGAAGATGCGCCGCTCGAGCTTCCGAGACTAGACTGCAATGATTTTCCGCCGAAGAGCGAAAACTATAGGGAAAAAATCTGATATGGCAAACAGATTCGATGAAAAATATGATATAAGACTTGCGGAATACGCAGAGATTCCCGATGTGATGTCGTTTATTGACACACATTGGAAGAAGGGGCATATTCTTGCGAGCAACAGGGAATTCTTCGAGTACGAGATGGTAGTGGACGGACAGGTCAACTTCCTGATCGCGAAAAGGCATGAAGACGGTTCTATCGACGGCGTGCTCGGTTTTCTTCCGTGTTCGAGAAGCACTGATAAACTCGATATATGGGGAGTCATCTGGATGACGGTGCCTGGGAGTCTTCCGATGCTCGGAATGGAGCTGAAAAAAAGACTGATGCAGACCATCGGAGCAAGATGTGACCTTGGAACCGGTGCGAATCCGGAGACTTCAGTCCCGCTGCTTGCCCGGATATATCATTATTACACTGCGAAGATGAAGCATTATTACAGGCTTGCGGACCTTGACGGGTATAAAATAGCGGTTGTGAACAAGAAGATCATCCCGCCGCATTCCAATGAGGAGGCAAAAATCGAAAAGATCGAGAACATCGGAAGACTTCGGGAATTCTTTGATTTTTCGGTCATGGAGGACTGCGTGCCCTATAAGGACAGCTGGTACTACGAAAGACGGTTCTTCAATCATCCTCTGTACGAATATGATGTATGGTCGATCGCCTTCAACGATAGCCGTGCCTTCATGGTTACGAGGCGGCAGGAGTGCAACGGTTCATCGATAATCCGGATAGTTGATTATGCCGGGGTTCAGAGCCTTTTCGGAAAGACCGGAGCGTTCCTTGACAAGCTTCTTAATGAAAACGAATACGTGGATTTCTACTTCGACGGATTCGATGAGAAATATGCAAGGGAAGCCGGAATGATCGAGACTGACGATGCAGACAACATCATCCCGAACTATTTCAGCCCCTATTCGCAGGAAAACGTCGACATATACGTTGACAGTTCTGACAATGTTTCAAAGTGCCTGTTCTTCAAGGCTGACGGGGATCAGGACAGACCGAGCTGACAGTCCGGCATCCTCCGGACGGAAGACAGGCATAATATAATAAATGAAGAGGCAAGAGATGAATAAAGAAATCTTCTTTACATTTGATATGGACTGGGCATCGGACATGGTTCTTACGGATTTTCACGAGCTTCTCAATGAGCTCGGCGTATGTTCGACGGTCCATGTAACGCACGAAACCCCGATGCTCGATGAGTTTCGTAAGGATGAGAACATGGATCTGGGGCTTCATCCGAACTACAATCCGCTTCTTTTGGAAGGGTCGGCAAAGAGCGCTCACCAGGTGCTTCGTGAGATCAAGGCAATCGTGCCTGAAGGCGTGAGTCTTCGGAGCCATGCGCTTACGGCAGGCAGCGTCATAGCGAGGGAATACGAGAATTTCGGAATAAAATATGAGCTCAACACGTTCATCCCTGTGAAAGAGGGGTCAGTGATATTCCCGTATCAGGCTCCTATAGGAAAGCATATGGTCCTGCCGTTCATCTTCGAGGATGACCTGTATCTGATAAGAAAGAACGGAACGGTTGATTTTCTGCTTGGGGATGCTTTTACAGCACCGAGGATCTTCAATTTTCATCCGATACATCTGTTCCTCAACACAGACACGACGGAAACGTACGAGCGGGCCAGGCCGTACTTCAAGGACGACGAGAATCTTATTAAAATGCGCAACGAAAAGTCTTACGGAATGAGGGATATGTTCATAGAGCTTGCTGAAACCTCAAGAAAGATGGGATATGTAAGCAGGAAGATAAAGGATGGTGACTGGAATTGAGAGTAGCTGTACTCGGAAGGACGAAAATACTGTTTAACAGCATAGAAGCAGTCAGGGCTGCGGGCCATGATGTCGTTCTTATCGGAACGTGTGCCGCTGCGGATGAGTATGACGTGCGGGAGCGGGATTTTGAAAACAAGGCGAAGGAGATAGGCGCTGTTTTCTTTAACAATCCGGCGATAAACAGTCCCGAAATCGTACAGATCATGAAGCAGGCAGGCGCTGATGCTGCAATAAGCCTCAACTGGCTTACTATCATCAGGGGCGAGGCCATATCGTGCTTTCCTTACGGAATACTGAACGCGCACTGCGGCGATCTTCCGAGGTACAGGGGCAATGCCTGCCCGAACTGGGCGATCCTTTCGGGCGAAAAGGAATACGCCATATCGGTGCATTATATGGAACCCGGCGAACTGGATTCAGGCGATATTCTCATAAAGAAGAAGTATCCGATAAATGATGATACGTACATTTCAGAAATATATGAAAACATGAGGAATGAGATCCCCGGACTTTTCTGCGAGGCACTTTCGATGATAGAGAGCGGAAAAGGCAAAGGAAGCGCCCAGAGCAAAAATCCGGCTGACAGTTTAAGATGCTATCCGCGCATTCCGTCTGACAGCTTCCTTAACTGGAACGAGCCGTGCGAGGCACTTATCCGGAACATACGGGCATCATCGCATCCTTTTTCGGGTGCATACTGTTTCTGCGAAGGGATGAAACTGTACATTTTCGAGGCATCCGCAAGGGATTTTCCGGCTCCGTGCCATGTCAACCCCGGCCAGGTCATTGCGTTTGACAGGCAGGAGGGATGGGCAGAAATCGCGGCATCAGACGGAATCGTAAGAGTAGAGCGCATCACCGTTGACGGACAGGAATACCTTGCCGCCGAAATACTTAAGAGCACGAGGATTAGGCTCAATTACAGCCTTGATGACGAGATATACCGATTAAGGCAGGAAATAAGCGCTCTTAGAAAGGAAATTGATGCAATCTCTGAAAAAGCCTGACGGATGACTGACTGTTTACGAAAAAAGGCAACGTGTGGTATACTAACGTTTAGTGTTGTTTCGGGGAATCAGGCTTGAAAGGAAGAGAAAATTGGCTACGATCAATACACTGAAAATAGGTGTTATCGGGACCGGACACATGGGCAGGAACCATGTCCGTAACCTCTCAGAGGAAAAGCGTTTCGATCTCATCGGAGTTTTCGATAAGGACGGCGAACAGGCAAAGGATGTTTCCGCCAGATACAATGTCAGGGCATTCGATACGATAGAAGAACTGCTTGAAAGCGTTGAGGCGGTTGTCATAGCGGTTCCTTCATCGCTTCATAAGGAGATAGCGCTGAAGGCGGCAGAATACAACGTTCATGCGCTTGTTGAAAAGCCTCTCGCGACTACGAGCGAGGATGCGAAGGTAATTGCCGATGCTTTTGCCGAAAAGAACCTCAAGCTCGCAGTCGGACATATCGAAAGGTTCAATCCGGTTTTCAGGGAGCTGCGTAAGCTTACGAGACCTGACAATGTCGTATACATAGAAGCATGCAGATACAGTCCGTTCAGCGGCAGCGGGCGCATAAAGGATACATCAGTTGTCGAGGACCTTATGATACATGATGTCGATCTCGTGTGCGCGCTCATGGGCCAGAGGGAGCTGACAAGCATCCACGGAAGAGGTGAGGCCGTTACATCGGGCCATACCGATTTCGCTACATGCCTGATGGACTTCGGAGGCAGAACGCACGCGATAGTGAATGCCAGCCGCATCTCCCAGAATAAGGAAAGAAGCATCACAGTTCACGCGGAAGACAGCTGCATTCATGCGGATCTTCTGGCAAAAACGCTTGAGATATATAAGAGCACGAATCTTACCGTCGATCTGACAAAGGACAATTCCTACAGGCAGGACGGTATCGTGCAGAAGATATACATTCCGATCGAAGAGCCCCTTAGGGCCGAACTCATATCCTTCTATGAATCCGTGGCAAACGGAGCGCCTATCGAAGCTGACGGCAAGGTAGGCATAAGAGCGATCAGGATATGCGAAGAGGTTGCAAAGAGGGCAGAAAGAGCGCAGACTGGAGGAAAATAAGTTGAAAGTTCCATTTCTTGATCTTGCAACACAGTATAAGGGAATAAAAAGCGAAGTTGAACCGAAGGTTCTTGACATACTTGATAAGTGCTGCTTCATCGGCGGAAAATACGTAAGCGATTTTGAAGCCGAAATGGCAGACTACCTTTCGGTCAAGCATGTAAGCGGCTGCGGGAACGGCACGGATGCTCTCGCTCTCGGACTGAAGGCCTGCGGCGTCCGCCCGGGCGATGAAGTGATCACTTCGCCGTTTTCTTTTTTCGCAACGGCGGAGGCTATAGCCTCAATAGGCGCTATCCCCGTATTCGTTGATGTCAGGGAAGAAGATTACAATATCGATCCTGATAAGATTGAAGCGGCTATAAGCGATAAGACAAAGGCGATCCTTCCGGTGCATATTTTCGGTGCACCCGCCGATATGGATGCGATAACAAAAATCGCGAAAGCGCACGATCTTAAGGTCATTGAAGATGATGCTCAGGCGATCGGCAGCGAATATAAGGGAAGAAAAGCCGGAACGCTCGGAGATGTCGGATGCTTTTCATTCTATCCTACGAAGAATCTCGGCGGAGCCGGTGACGGCGGAATGGTAACGACGGATAACGATGACATATATACAGCTGTAAAGGCGTTCAAGGAGCACGGAAGCGGTGAAGCAGGTGCAAAGACGCTGGAGTATTTAGAGGGGATCAAGGCGGAGGCCGTTACTTCAGAAGAAGCTACCGAGCTTTACAATCCATATAAATACTTCAATTATGTGATCGGTTACAATTCAAGGCTCGATGCGATACAGGCGGCAGTCCTTTCTGTTAAGCTGGGACATCTTGATGAGTATAACGCTAACAGGGCGAAAATCGCCGCGAAGTACTTTGACGGTCTTACGGACAGACTCATAAGACCTGTATATTCCGCAGATGTGAAGCCTTGCTGGCATCAGTTCGTTGTCCGCTCTGAATATAAGAGCGAGCTATGTGCTTATCTTTCAGAGAACGGCGTCGGCAACGGAACGTTCTATCCTGTTCCGCTCCATCAGCAGAAGGCATTCAATGACAGAAACAGCAGATGCCCAGGAAGCCTTCCGATTGCTGAGAATATATGCAGCCAGTCGGTATGCCTTCCTGTTTTCCCGGAGATGACTGATGAACAGATAGGATATGTCATTGATACGGTAAACAGGTTCTATGAGGGAAAAAAATGAGTGATGTTTTCATACATCCGACTGCAGAAGTCGATGCTTCGGCAAAGATAGGCAGCGGAACGAAAATATGGAACCAGGCGCAGGTGAGGAATGATGCCGTCATCGGCGAGAACTGCATCATCAGCAAGAATGTGTATATAGATGAGCACACCGTCATCGGCAACCGGGTGAAGATACAGAACAACGTCAATGTCTATCACGGAGTTACTGTAGAGGATGATGTTTTTCTCGGACCGTCGATGACTTTTACGAACGATATGTACCCTCGGGCATTCAATTCCGAATGGGAAATAACACCGACGCTCGTCAAAAAGGGCGCATCGATCGGGGCGAATTCGACGATCAGATGCGGGGTCACTATCGGGGAATATGCGATGGTCGGCTCCGGAAGCGTCGTCACTAAGGATGTGAAGCCTTTCGAGCTTGTGGCAGGCAATCCGGCGCATCACCTGGGGTATGTCTGCGAATGCGGTTTCAAGCTTGATGAAAACGGAATATGCAGTAAATGCGGTAGGCATCAAGTTTTCTGAGAAAACTTGATATGTAGCGTCGGCCCTTCGACGAAGTCGAATTCTAATGGGCCGATGTTCGATTAAAAGGATAGACATATGAAATATCCGGTTACAAAACCTTATTTTACAGACGAAGAGATGGAGCTCATTTCCGATTCGCTTGATTCCGGATGGGTTGCTCAGGGACCGAAGGTTGCTGAGTTTGAAAAGAAAGTCGCAGAGCATGAAGGGGTTGCTGAAGGAGTCGCGACCACGTCATGCACTACCGCGCTTCATCTTGCAATGGTCGCGCAGGGGCTTGGCGTGGGAATGGATGCCATCGCACCTGCGTTTACGTTTGTAGCGACAGAAAATGCTATTGTCATGACGGGAGCAACGCCCGTCATGTGCGATGTTTACAGGGAAACGTTCAACATCGATACGGATGAGCTGCAAAGAATCGTAGAAACGGAGTATGAAGAAAAGTCCGGCAGACTGATCAACAAGAAGACCGGAAACGTCCTCTGGGGTTTCGTTCCGGTGCATGAATTCGGCTTATGCTGCGAGATCGATAAGGTCAATGCACTTGCAAAAGAATACGGACTTAACGTCATAGAGGATGCAGCCTGCGCACTCGGCTCAATGGCCGGCGGGCGTCACCAGGGCGCGTTCGGCAACAGTTCGTGCGTCAGTTTTCATCCGAGAAAATCGATAACGACCGGAGAGGGCGGCATGATATTGACTGATGATCATGCGCTTGCAAAAAGGCTCAGAGAGCTTCGGACTCACGGAAGCACGGTTTCAGCAGATGCAAGGGATAAGGGAAAGGGCTTCCTTCTTCCAGAATTTCCCGAGGCCGGATTCAATTACAGGATGACCGATATCCAGGGCGCCATGGGTCTTGCGCAGATAAAGAAGCTGGATATGATAATCGGCGAGAAAAGAAAGACAGTATCGGTTTATAACGATATCATTTCACGGAAAATCCCGGGACTGATCCCTCCCGTTGAGCCAGAAGGATACTATCATACATATCAGTCATATGTATGCATGGTCAATACGGACGTTTTAGGACAAAGCTCAATAGAAGAAGGCGGAAAATTCCGCGATGCTCTTCTTCAGAAGCTCGAGGATGCAGGCGTTGCCACGAGACAGGGAACGCATGCAGTTCATACGCTCGGGTATTACAGGAACAGATTCGGGTATGTGCCCGAGGATTATATAAACGCATATGCATGCGACCGGCTTTCCGTTGCGCTTCCGCTTTACGTCGGAATGAGCGCTGATGATGTTGAGTGCATAGCCGGCAGGATTGCTGATGCGATGAATGAAATGAAAAGGTAAAGGTTCCTCTGATATGAAAAAACTCAGTTTTCCGAACAGGATCACTATTGAACTTACGAACCAGTGCAATGTTTCCTGCACGTTCTGTCCGAGGCAGACGGTAGGCATGTGCATAGGCTATATGGATAAGGATCTGTACTATAAGATAATAGATGAGGCGGCGGAGCATAATCCGGTTAAAATTGTTTTCTTCTTCAGAGGTGAGTCGCTGCTGCATCCTGATTTCATGGAGTTCGCAAGGTATGCTAAGAGCAAGGGACTAGGGCCCATACAGTTTGCAACGAATGCATATGCCCTTACGCCTGATGTCTCCAACGAGCTTCTCGGAACGGGGATCGATTTCATATCGTTCAGCCTTGACACTCTCGACCCTGAACTGTATAAGAGGTCCAGACTGAAGGGCGATCTGAACCAGAGCATGGACAATGTTAAATACCTGAGCGAAAAATGCCGCGAAAGACTGAAGGCCGGAGAGAGTGCTCCTGTTCTTCAGGTTTCAACAATAGAAGTAGAAGACTACCTGGCAGGACAGACGGAGTTCATAGAATTCTGGAAGAAGTACGTTGACGATGTCAGGGTATATTACGAGCATGATGACAAGGGCTGTTTCAGGAATGAAGAAGTTCAGAGAAAGCTCATGGAAGAGGTTCCTGAGAGGAAACCGTGCAGAAAGGTGTTCACGGATTTCCTGATATACTGGAACGGCGATCTGGCGCTGTGCAACTACGACTGGCGCGGCGGCATAAAGACGGTCAATGTCAGAGACAATACGATACAGGAATGCTGGGATTCCGAAGAGTATGAGAAGATCAGGCAGATGCATTATGACAATGAATTTGCGGACGGTATTATGTGCAATGACTGCCAGCACTGGCGCATTGACTATATGCAGTCGGGATTCCTCGGAAGGATGTACGAAGGGGACTTGAGCAGAAAGAGAACGTCAGACTGATATGTACAACAGGGTATTATTCATAGGCAGCAAAGCGCTCGGGCTTTCAGTTTTAAAGCTCATGCATGAGCTTTCAGAAAAGACGCTCATCGGCTGCGTGACAATAGACGATCCGGATGACGGACGCTCAGAACTTAAGGCCATAAAAGAGTTCTGCAAAAAGAATACTGTGCCTGTCAAGGTGCTCTCGGGCAAGTGCGACCTTACGGAACCGATAGAAGAATTTTCGCCGGATCTGTGCTTTGTGGTCGGATGGTATCATATCATCCCTCAAAACCTGCTTGAGAAGCCTGCCGGAGGGTTCATAGGGATACACGACTCGCTGCTTCCGGCCCACAGAGGGTTCGCTCCTGTAGTATGGGCGATGATCGCGGGAGAAAAAGAGACCGGGTTTTCGGTTTTTTCTTTTGACAAGGGAATGGATACCGGGAAAATCTGGTATCAGGATAAAGTCGAGATTTCAGAATATGATCAGATTTCCGACGTTCTTGCAAAGCTTGAGGCAAAGACGGAGGAATTCTTCAAGGAACATTACCAGGAGCTTATAGCCGGAGATTTAAAACCGCGCGAGCAGTCAGACGAGGGTGTCTCCTACGGCGCGATGAGAACGCCCGAGGACGGACTCATCGACTGGAGAAAGGATGCCGAAACTGTCCGCAATTTCATAAGGGCTCAGTCGGATCCGTATCCCCTGGCGTTTACATTTTACAGAGGAGAAAAGATCAAGATACGGCGGGCTGAACTGTTTCCTTATCCGATACAGGGCTCTCCGGGGCAGATAGGCATGATAGAAGACGGATTGCCTGTTGTGGTATGCGGAAAGAACACAGGAATAAGGATACTGGATTTTTTTCCGGACGCAGATGAGGATAAGACGATTGAAATAAAGTCTCTTAAGGACAGACTCGGATAGGAAATGCCATGTCGGAATTCACTTTTGTTTTTTACGCAAAGATCATACAAAGTCTTAAAGAGAACGGGTATGAGATAGCAGATTACGATAATTACAGGAAATATCCCCGTACGGCGATACTGAGGCATGACATTGATTTTGATATTCAAAAATCAGTCATAATGGCGGAACATGAAGCCGCTCTCGGCGTTACGGCAACTTATTACGTGCTTCTTAGGACCGACCTTTACAGCGTATTTTCTGCAGCTTCCGTTGCGGGGCTTAAAAGGATAATGGAGCTCGGAGGAAAGATCGGGCTTCATTTTGATGAAACGTGTTATCCGCTTGTCATGGGAAAATCCGAAGAGGTCAAGAAGCTGATCCTATCTGAAAAGGATATACTTGAAGATATAATAGGAACTCCTGTGACAACTGTTTCAATGCATCAGCCGAGCCGGCAGATTATCGAGGCTGAGCTTGACATCCCTGGAATGATCAACAGCTACAGATCTGAATTTTTCAGGGAAATGAAATATGTTTCTGATTCGTGCAGGAACTGGAGAGAGCCGGTCATCGATATTATAAAATCTAATGAATACGACAGGATCCATATACTTACGCATGCCCTCTGGTGGCATGATGAGGACATGAGCCTTCATGACACGCTCTGTTCGTATATCAACGAGGCGAACATGATAAGATATGAGGCACTGATGTCACAGGTTGAGAAATACAGGGAAATAATGCCGGCAAGCGAGGTTCGGTAAAGGAGCAGGATATGAAAGAAGGCATTACGGTCATCATACCGTTTCTGAACGAAGAATCCGGAATAGAGGCGTTCTGCAGGGCATTCGATGAGTATGCCGCTACAGTTTCTTTTCCGATAGAAGCGATCTTTGTAAATGATGGGTCTACGGATGCATCCCCATCGATCGTCAGAGGTTTTAAGTTCAGCAATTTAGCAAAGTGCAGGCTCATCAATTTCAGCCGTAATTTCGGCTCGCATGCCGGATACCGTGCCGGGATAAAGAATGCATCATACGATATATGCACATGGGTTGCGGCAGATCTGCAGGATCCTTTCGAGCTTATTGACATTTCATATGAGAAAATCGTAAAGGATGAAGCCGATGCGGTATATGTCGGCAGGTCGACGTATGAGGTGCCGTTCTTCACGAAGCTTTTCTCGCATATGTATTCTACACTTATGCAGAAATATGCCGTTCCGAAGTACGAGCCGGGCGGATATCAGACGATCGTTTTCAACAGGAAGATCATCGACTACCTGAATGAGAACATGGAATCTAATTCATCGATACTTCTGCAGATCGTGAATGCAGGATTCAGATCGGAAGTCATACATCTTGACTTTACGGAGAGGAAGGCGGGACGATCTAAGTGGAGCCTCAGCAAGAAAGTGAAGCTTGCCATAGATTCGTTCGTGGCATTCTCGTTCATGCCTATACGTCTCGTGAGCCTTGTCGGTGTCATCATGTTCATTGCGGGCGCTCTTTACGGAGTCTGGGTAATCATAAACAAGTTCATCAGCACAACCGTAGTATCGGGGTATTCGACACTTGCGTGTCTGCTCGCACTGGGCTTCGGAGTAACGAACATTTCGCTCGGAGTTATAGCAGAATACCTCTGGCGCGCATATGATGCGTCGATGAACAGGCCTGTTTTCATCATTTCGGAGATCGTCGAGCTTAAAAGCTGAAATGCATTAAGGTACATAAATGCTGGAAAAATACAGAAAAAACGAGGGATTCAGGCATATGTTCTGGATCACCGCTATATATATAGCCACTC
>JAILNQ010000031.1 GCA_024691425.1 Lachnospiraceae bacterium | reverse complement strand
CAACGGTTCATGTGCAGAAGGATTCGCTGACAAGGTTGGCGTATTCGCATTCCCTGCAGTTGACGGTTCTTCAGCAGATCCCAACAGAGTTATCGCTAAGTCAGACAGCCTTTGCATGTCAGCAGACACAGAGTATCCCGAAGCAGCTGTTCAGCTCATCAAGTACTTCGTTGATGACACAGCCAGCAAGTACACGGCAGAAATCGGCGGTAAGATCCCTGTAACGAACGTTGAGTATGATGCTGCTGTTGCTCCTCCGGAACTGAAGTACGTTATGGATGTATTCAAGAACGCATCTTCAACATTCGGTTTCTACAATGAGTCTCTTGCAGACACAGAGGCAGGTTCAACATTTGATAACTGCTTCGTAGAGATATTCAAGGGTGAGGATCCGGCAACGGCTCTCGATCCTATCCAGGAATACTATGAGTCCAACGTTTGGTAATAATCAGAAATACTTCTGATAAATCAGACGTTCTACAATCGGCCAGCACCCTGTTTTGGGTGCTGACCTTTGTATAAAGGATATGGCACCTGTCTATATATTTTATACAAAGGTTCCGCTTTCGGGGCTGATCAGGTCAGATCGTACGGTACTTAAATAAATCCAGGGAGGTTATTTATGGACAAGTTAATGAGAAACAAAAAAGCGATAATCCTGTTTATCGCACCGGCGCTCATTCTATTTACGGGCGTTCTGTTCATACCGGTATGCAAGGCCATCTACTATTCCTTCTGTAATTACAAGCTTCCGGGCAATGCCAAGTTCCTCGGCTTTGAAGGAATGAAGTGGCTGAACAACTACAAACAGCTGCTCCTGAAGGATAAGACGATGAAGATCGCATTTAAGAATTCAATGTTCTTTATGGTTTTCTCGATAGTTACGCAGCTGGTTTTCGGTATGTTCCTCGCGGCTCTGCTTACTAATATCAAAAAGGGACGCAACCTCTTCAAGAACATATACTATCTGCCCTGCGTTCTTTCATCGGCGGCTCTCGGTCTTCTGTGGATGTTCGTGTTCACCCCGAGGCTCGGTATCAACCAGATGCTCGCATCCCTCGGCGCGTGGGGAGGAGACTGTACGCTCGGCCCTCAGTGGCTGTTCAATACAGACGGAACCATCATCCTTCCGATCTGGGTCGTATCGTTCGTAGCGTTATGGCAGTACGTCGGACAGTCGATGATGCTCTACATGGCGCAGATTTCCGGTATCAGTTCTGATATATATGAAGCTTCGTATATAGACGGATGCGATAAGAAGCAGGCATTTTTCCATATAACGCTTCCTCTCATCAAGCCAATGGTTGCAACTGCTATGTCGCTCAATGCTATCGGTTCCCTGAAATTCTTCGATCTTATCTATAACATGATCCCCGAAGGATTCTTAAGCCATAAGGCGGACGTTATCGCAACGCATCTGTATACATCGGCGTTCAAATTCAGGAAGCTCGGATACGGCTCCGCGATCGGCGTTATCCTTCTCATTCTGTGTCTGGCGATGACAGTCATCATCAACAAATTCGTCAAGACAGAAAGCTATGACATGTAAGGGGGGGGACGGAAAATGGCTAACACTATGACAATAAGCAAAGAGAAACAGCATGCAAGGGTTGTTTCGACGATAATATACGTATTTCTTGTTTTTCTCGCGATCATTTATATTGTTCCCCTTCTCTGGGTTCTTATCACGTCGCTGAAAGATGACAGCACGCTCATGCTCTCCCCGTGGGCGATGCCTGCGAGTCTCGAGTGGGGCAACTACGAATTTGCCTGGACGAAAGGACACCTCGGAACGGCGATGCTGAACTCCCTGATCGTCTGCTCGATAACGCTGATCGTATCGATGCTCTTCGGATCGATGGCCGCTTATGCTATAGCAAAGCTTCGCTGGAAGCTTTCAAAGCTCGCGCTTTATTACTTCCTTATCGGAATGATGATCCCTATCCATACGATACTGATCCCGCTGTTCGTTCAGTTCTCGGGATGGAAGATGAGCAACACCCTCATAGGAATAATAATCCCGTACATAACGTTCTCGCTGCCGATAACTATCTACATCATGGTCGGATTCTTTGAAGGGATACCGAATGAATTGTTCGAGGCGGCGTGTATAGACGGATGCTCCGTTTTCAAGATGTTCGGAACGGTAGCCATCCCTCTTGCAAAGACCGGATTCATGGTAACGGGACTTATGTCCTTCGTATCGAACTGGAACGAACTGCTGCTCGCAATGGTATTCATTTCCGACGAAGCGAAGAAAACACTTCCGGTTTCACTGACCAAATTCGTCGGACCGTATCATACGAACTACTGTCAGATGTTCGCGGCTATCATAATTGCAATAGTTCCCACGATAATCGCGTACGTTGCATTCGCTAACCAGATCGTAGAAGGTCTTACCGCCGGCGCAGTTAAAGGTTAATGGTCCCTTTCTGATCTGTAGATTATATTTAGGAGGAAATGATGAGCGAACAGAGAAAACCTCTAGTCAGACATATGTTCACGGCCGATCCTTCGGCGCATGTTTTCAATGACAAACTGTATATATATCCTTCGCACGATATTCCGCACGACGGAGTTGATAACGATAACGGCGATGAGTATCAGATGAGGGATTATCATGTGCTTTCACTGGACAGTCTCGAAAGTGAGTGCAAGGACAACGGGCTTGCGCTTTCCGAGAATGATGTTCCCTGGGTCAGCAGCCAGATGTGGGCACCCGATGCCGTATATGTCGGCGGAAAGTATCATCTGTTCTTCCCTGCAAGGGACAAGGACGGAATATTCAGGCTCGGCGTCGCTTCGTCGGAAAGCCCGACCGGACCGTTTAAGCCTGAAGAGAACTATATTGAAGGAAGCTATAGCATTGACCCGGCAGTCCTTGTTGATTATGATGGAAAAGTCATTGTCTACTACGGCGGACTCTGGGGAGGACAGCTTGAGAAATGGCAGACCGGTACGTTCGATCCGGATGCGCCCTTCTCGCCGGAGCCTGATCCCGAAGCGGATGCGCTCGGTCCGATGTGCGCAGTCATGAACGATGACATGAAGTCGTTCGCCACAAAACCGGTCATGCTGAAGATCCTTGACGAGAACGGCAAGCCGCTTAAAGCCAAAGATGAGGATAAGAGATATTTCGAAGGTCCGTGGATGCATAAATACAACGGAAAGTACTATCTTTCCTATTCAACCGGAACGACGCACTATATCGTATATGCAACGAGTGATTCGCCGATGGGACCGTTCACATACCGCGGCAGGATCATGGAGCCGGTGATCGGCTGGACAACGCATCATTCGATAGTCGAATATCACGGAAAATGGTACATTTTCTACCACGACTGTGAAATGTCCGGCGGAATCAATCACAGAAGGAGTGTAAAATACACTGAACTGAAGTATAATGATGACGGCACTATCGTCACGATCGATCCTTACAAAAACTGATCAGAAGGAGGAAGGAAATGCTGTATATTGGTGTAGATCTCGGAACCTCCGCCGTTAAGCTCCTGCTTATGAACGAAAAAGGCGGAATAGAAAAAATAGTATCAAAGGAATATCCTCTGGAATTCCCTTACCCCGGCTGGTCGCAGCAGAAGCCTGAGGACTGGTGGGAACAGACGGTCGCAGGACTGAAGGAACTTACGGAATATGTTGATAAGAGCGAGATTGCGGGCATCAGCTTCGGCGGACAGATGCATGGATTAGTTGTCCTTGATAAGGATGATAACGTTATCCGTCCCGCGATTTTATGGAATGACGGCCGTACAACCGAGGAGACCGAATACCTCAACTCGGTAATAGGAAAGGACAAACTTTCCCAGTACACCGCCAATATCGCTTTTGCCGGATTCACGGCACCAAAGATCCTCTGGATGAAGAAGCATGAACCTGAGCTTTTTGCAAAGATAGCGAAAATCATGCTTCCGAAGGATTACATAGCATACAAGCTCTCCGGAGTACATTGCACGGATGTTTCCGATGCATCAGGAATGCTCCTCTTCGACGTCAAGAACAAGTGCTGGTCGAAGGAAATGATGGAGATCTGCTCAGTTAAGGAAGAGCAGCTCGCAAAGATTTTCGAAAGCTATGATGTAGTCGGCAATATAAAGAGCGATGTAGCAGCCATGCTCGGATTCCCCGAGACCGTGAAGATCATCGCAGGCGCGGGCGACAACGCTGCAGCCGCAGTCGGAACCGGAACTGTCGGAAACGGCAGATGCAACATCTCTCTCGGAACGAGCGGAACGATCTTCATTTCGAGCAAGCAGTTCTGCGTTGATGAGAACAACGCTCTTCATGCGTTCGCTCATGCTGATGGAAATTATCATCTCATGGGATGCATGCTTTCCGCGGCAAGCTGCAACAAGTGGTGGATGGAGGATATCCTCAATACGACGGATTACGGCGCTGAGCAGAAGAACATAACCAAGCTCGGAGACAATAACGTATTTTTCCTTCCTTATCTCATGGGAGAGAGAAGCCCTCACAACAATCCGGATGCGAGAGCGATGTTCATCGGAATGAGCATGGATACGACGAGGGAAGATATGACGCTCGCTGTGCTTGAAGGTGTTGCTTTCGGTATAAGGGATTCGTTCGAGGTAGCTAAGTCTCTCGGAATAGATATTAAGAAGACAAAAATATGCGGAGGCGGTGCGAAGAGCCCTCTCTGGAAGAAGATAATCGCGAACGTGCTCGGTATATCCGTGCAGGTTATCGAGAGTGAGGAAGGACCCGGATACGGCGGAGCGATCCTTGCGGCAGTCGGATGCGGAGAGTATGCATCAGTTGACGAGGCATCGAAGGCTCTTGTGAAAGTCATTGACACTATCGAGCCGGATCCCGATCTTGTGGCAAAATACGAGAAGAAGTATCAGCAGTTCAAGAAACTGTACCCTACTGTTAAATGTCTGTACTGATAAAACTGAAAAGGAGAAGAGATTATGGAAATCAAAAAGGTTACGGATCCGGAATTTGCCGCATACGGCAAAGTGCTTGAGGGGTATGATTTCAGCGCGCTCGTGAAGGCGCTCGAGGATAAGACGCCTCTTCCTGAAGGGGTTGAGTATGTGGCCAGCTGCGCAGACCTTGAGTACACGGATGCATTCGGAGTGCTTCAGAACAACGTTTACGGCGGAATGCCGATCCAGGTCGGATACTGCAACGGTCACAACACGAAGCTCAACTGCCTCGAGTACCACCGCGACAGCGAGGTGAACATCGGCTCAAGAGATTTCATCCTGCTTCTTGCGAAGGAAGACGAGATCGTTGACGGAAAGCTCGACACATCAAAGGCTAAAGCATTCCTTGCAAAAGCGGGACAGGCCGTTGAGGTATACGGAACGACTCTCCACTATGCTCCCTGTTCGGCAAAAGCCGGCGAAGGATTCAAGGTCATCGTTGTGCTTCCTAAGGGAACGAACGGTCCTGTTCCGGCAATCACTGCTAAGAACGAAGAGGACAAGTGGATGACGGCTTGCAACAAGTGGCTCCTTGCTCACGCTGAAGCTGCAGAGGCAAAGGACGGCGCATACGTAGGACTTACGGGCGTTAACTTAGATATCGCCGGAGATATCTGAACAATAATAAGAAAAAAATCAACCGATTCGAGTGATTTTTACATTGTGCACACTATGCACATGCAATAGAATTTACTAAGGTCATCAGAAGGTATTGTCTGATCAAAAACTAAGCTTAGGAGGTTTACAGATGAACAACACACCCAAAATGAAGATCGGTATCGTTGGCGTAAGCCGTGACTGTTTTCCCGCTGATCTTACAATCAGAAGAAGAAAAGCTCTTGTGGACGCATACGCTGCAAAGTATGATGCAGCTGATATCTATGAGTGTCCCGTAACGATCATCGAGAGCGAGATCCACATGCAGCAGGCTCTTGAAGATGTCAAGAAGGCAGGATGTAATGCTCTTTGCGTCTACCTCGGCAACTTCGGTCCCGAGATTTCAGAGACGATGCTCGCACAGCAGTACGACGGTCCTGTTATGTTCTGTGCGGCTGCAGAAGAAGATTATGAATCCGTTACAACGAGCGGAAGAGGAGATGCTTACTGCGGTATGCTTAACGCCAGCTACAATCTTGCGCTCCGTAATGTAAGGGCTTACATTCCCGAGTATCCCGTAGGCGATGCAGAGGACTGCGCTGACATGATCAAAGCGTTCATTCCTGTTGCAAGAGCCGTATATGCTCTTAAGAACCTTAAGATTTTCACATTCGGTCCGAGACCTCAGAACTTCTTTGCTTGTAATGCTCCCATCAAGCAGCTTTACAACATCGGCGTTGAGATCGAAGAGAATTCAGAGCTCGACCTGTTTGAATCATTCAATAAGCATGCCGGCGACAGCAGGATCGCAGAAGTTGCTAAGGATATGGCAGAAGAGCTCGGCGACGGCAACAAGAAGCCTGAAGTTCTTGAAAAGCTTGCTCAGTATGAGATCACGCTTCTTGACTGGATCGATGCTCACAAGGGTTCAAAGCAGTACTTCGCTATAGCAGGAAAGTGCTGGCCTGCATTCCAGACACAGTTCGGATTCGTTCCCTGCTTTGTTAATTCAAGACTTACCGGACGCGGCATCCCGGTATCATGCGAAGTTGATATTTACGGCGCATTATCAGAGTTCATCGGAACATGCGTAAGTGATGATATCGTTACGCTTCTTGATATCAACAACTCAGTTCCTAAGTGCATGTACAAGGATTCGATCGAAGGCAAGTTCGATTACAAGCTTACCGATACATTCATGGGATTCCACTGCGGAAATACATGCTCCAAGAAGCTTACAAAGGGCGAGATGAAGTACCAGGCGATCATGGCACGTGCGCTTCCTATCGAGGTTACGAACGGAACTCTCGAGGGCGACATCGTTCCCGGCGACATCACGTTCTACCGCCTGCAGTCAACGGCAGACAACAAGCTCCGCGCATATGTTGCTGAAGGTGAGGTTCTTCCTGTTGCTACGAGATCTTTCGGAGGCATCGGAGTATTCGCTATCAAGGATATGGGCAGGTTCTACCGCTATGCTCTTATCGACGGCAATTATCCTCATCACGGCGCCGTTGCTTTCGGACATCACGGAAAGGCTCTCTTCGACGTATTCAAGTACATCGGAGTATGCCCGGATGAGCTCGAGTTCAACAGGCCTGAAGGAATGCTCTACAAGACTGAGAATCCTTACAAGTAAGATTCTTTCCCACGGAAGATGGGATTTTACGGTATTTTATGGAAGGAGAGGCCATCGGTCTCTTCTTCCTGTTTTTTTGACATAAGAGCAGGAAATGCTGTATAATCCGTGCTATGAAGATATTGATAAATACTATCCTAGGAAGCCTGATAATCGGATATGCTTTCGGTTGTTTCAACCTTTCCTATATAATCGCAAAATTCAAAGGTTTTGACATCAGACATTACGGATCCGGTAACGCAGGCGCTTCAAACGTTATCATTCTGATCGGAAGAAAGATCGGTCTCTTTGTTGCAGTCTGTGATATTCTGAAGGCTTTCGCGGCATTCCGTCTTGCTGAGTATCTGTTCCCCGAAGCTATGGCAGGGGATCTGAACTATGCGGGTGTGCTTGCAGGTGTCGGGGCTGTTTTCGGACACATCCTTCCGTTCTACATGGGATTCAAAGGCGGAAAAGGCCTCGCATGCTACGGCGGGACTGTTCTCGGGATAAGCTGGAAGCTGTTTGTGGTGCTATTCCTCACAGCGCTTCTTATCGCGATAATTACGGATTATATCTGTTTTGCTCCCATTTCAATGGCATTCATAGTTCCGCTGACGGTCGGTATAACATACGGTACATGGATACCGTCTGCGATAATTGCGGCCGCGAGCATTGCGCTTCTTTTCAAGCACAGGCAGAATCTGGCAAGGATCAAGTCCGGGGAGGAACTGCGCTTCCATTTTCTCTGGAGGAGAAGCGACGAATCTGAAAGATTCGGAATAGCAGATGACGGCAAGGAGATCTTCAACAGAAAGATCTGAAAATACATCCGGCTATACAATAAAGAAGAGAGGTTTATATCATGGAAGAAACAACAGTCAGCAAGAGCAAGCAGAAGCGGGAAGAACGCGCTAAGAATCTGACAAAACAGAAAAGGACTGCCCTTATATGGAAAATCGTGGGCATAGTCATCGGCGTGGCTCTCATCGGTCTGGTTGCTTACGGTATCGTAAGAGTGATCATCAAAGAGGCGAACACTATTAGTGCCAGCGGTGATTATTCCCTGTATTATGAAGACAACGGATTCATCAAGGACGTTAAGGCAACGGACTATGTCACGCTCTGCGACTATAAGAACATAGAAGTACCCACGAGCGAAGTTACTTATACAGATGAAGAATTCAAGAACGTCATTGATGAGGCGCTTTCTGCCCATCAGACGCTTTCTGAGGAAGGAACGATAAAGGACGGCGATAAGGTCAGCATCGACTATGTCGGAACTATTGACGGAGAAGAGTTCGAGGGAGGCAATTCCAACGGAAGCGGTTATGACCTCACTATCGGAAGCGGACAGTTCATCGAAGGATTCGAGGATCAGCTCATCGGACATAAGCCCGGTGAGGACGTTACCGTGAAAGTCACGTTCCCCGAGGACTACAGCAGCGCCGAAGTAGCAGGAAAGCCTGCGGAGTTCGCTGTGAGCATCCACGGAATCTATGTCGATCCTGAGTATAATGATGATTTTGTATGCGCTTACTATCCTGAACAGGGATCGACAGTAGCCGAGTATGAGAAGTCACTCAAGGACGAGTATTATGAAGGACAGCTCAGAGCATACGTTGAGAAGTATCTCACGGATAATTCAACCGTAGAGAAGTTCCCGAGCAAGTACTACAAGCATCTTAAAGAAACGACGAAGTTCTCTGACGTCCAGTCATATGAGTACATGACGCAGATGTACACGCAGTACGGCATGGAAACGGGCACATTTGAGGATTACATCGGCATGACCGATGAGGAATACACGGCAGACATCATCGACAGAGCTCAGGAATTCGCCAAGGAAGATCTCGTATATCAGGCAATACTTGAGACCGAGAATGCGGCACCTACTGCAGAAGAGGCCGAATCGATAATGAGAGAGACGTACGGTGATGACAGCGTATATGACAATGCCATAGAGACATACGGCGTCGGTTATACGATGAAGAGCGCCGTTAAGAAGAAAGCCGTAGATATAGCAGTTAATAATGCAACCGTGAAGTAAGACAAGGGTTATCATAGAAATGTCTGATTACGTAAAACTGCGCCATCTTGCCTCGCAGCTGGGGCTTAATGAGGGCGACAGAGTCTACGTCACGAGTGATGTGAAGAGCCTTCTTTATGAGTGCATGCATCATGATGACGAGACAGACCTGAATATACTTATCGACGGGATAATAGATATAATAGGAGAAGAGGGTTCGCTTATTTTTCCAACGTTCAACTGGAGTTTCTGCGGCGGAACCCCCTTCGACTATCATAAGACTCCCGGCAAGACAGGTTCTCTGGGAAAGCTTGCACTCGCAAGGAATGATTTCCGCAGGACCAGACATGCCCTGTATTCTTTTGCCGTCTGGGGAAAGGATCAGGATTATCTTTGCGCGCTCGATAATAAAAGTTCTTTCGGTCCGGATTCCCCTTTCGCGTTCATGGTCGAAAAGGGATACCGGAATCTTTTCATAGATAAGGATCTTGAACATTCTTTCGTGTTCGTTCACTATGCCGAACAGTCGGTCGGCAATCTCCACGCGGGATACAGATATCTCAAGGATTTTACCGGGGATTATATTGATGAGAACGGAGTAACTTCTAAAAGGACGTACGATATGAACGTCCGCGCGATGGACAGGGATGTTACGAATGTTATCTATGCCTTTGAGGATGAGTTCATCGAAAAAGGCATCATGAAACGCTTCTACATTAACGACATCGAGTTCAAGATAATCGAGCTTGCAAAGTCACACCCGATCCTTCAGGAAGACGTGCGTCATAACAGGAGCCGCAGGATCTGCTCGTACATCGGGCAGGATAATCCACGCCTTGAAGAAGGCAAGGAAATGTTCGCTCTTGCTGCTGAGCTGTTCCCGATATGCCGCAGCATCATGGGAGAGGGCGTAAGGCAGACATTCGACATACTGAGAAGATATATGCCGGATATGAAGCTTTTTGAGGTGCCCACGGGAACTAAGGCGTTCGACTGGACCGTTCCGAATGAGTGGACGATCAGGGAAGCTTACATTGAGGACGAGAGCGGAAATCATATCGTTGACATGAAAGTCAACAATCTTCATGTCTTGGGCTATTCGACGCCGGTTGATGAATGGATGAACCTTGATGAGCTCAAGGAGCACATATACACGCTCAAGGATCAGAGGGAGTTGATACCTTACTGCACTTCATATTACAAGGAGCGCTGGGGATTCTGCATGAGCGAAGTTCAGCTCGAGTCGCTTCCCGACGGAAAATATCACGCATACATCGATTCCGAATTAGCACCGGGATCGCTCACATACGGAGAACTGCTCATTCCGGGATCTTCAAATGAGGAGATTTTCTTCAGCTCGTACATATGCCATCCGTCAATGGCGAACAACGAATGCTCGGGGCCTGTCGTCATGACAAAGCTTGCCGAGTACATAAAGTCGATGCCGGAAAGAAGGTATTCATACAGACTGGTCCTCCTGCCGGAGACGATAGGTGCTATAACTTATATCTCGAAACATCTTGATGCGATGAAGAAGAACATAATCGCAGGGTTCAATATCACATGCGTAGGTGATGACAGAGCATATTCGATAGTCCACTCAAGGTATGAGAACACGCTTGCGGACAGAGTGCTTATGAACGTGCTGAAAAGCAGGGAGATGGATTTCTGCGAGTATTCCTATCTTGAGAGGGGCAGTGATGAGAGGCAGTATCAGGCTCCGGGAGTCGACATTCCGCTCGTGTGCTTCTGCAGATCGAAATATCATATATATCCTGAATATCATACGAGCGGTGATAATCTCGACATCATTTCGCCCGACGGACTCGGCGGAAGCCTTGATGTTCTGATCAAATGCATAGAGGCGCTTGAGAACAACCGCAAGTATAAGATCAAATGCCTGTGCGAGCCGCAGCTCGGAAGAAGAGGCCTTATGCCGACAACGAGCAACAAGGAGAGCTACAGGGATACGCTGATACTCAAGGACATTTCCGCATACGCGGACGGAACGAATGATATTTTCGAGCTCAGCGACCATATCGGACATCCGGTTCCGGATATGCTTCCGACGTTAAAGAAGATGATAGATGCGGGTTTGATTGAGGCCGTTAAATAAAATCGTGTTCCGGAAATGAAGAAGAAAGGTTATATAAGATGACTCATGAAGAAATAATGGAAAAAGTCCGTGAGATTTTCAGGGAAGTATTTGATGATGAGACGCTAGCGGTCAATGATTCCACGAACTCTTCCGACATAGAGGACTGGGATTCCCTTGAACACATCACACTCGTGGTGTCGATGGAGAAGGAATTCAACATGAAATTCGACCTGAAGGAAGTCAACAAGCTCGCAAATGTAGGCGAGATGGTCGACCTCATAGCTTCGAAGCTCGGGAGCTAGATCATGAACGAGTACACTTACGAAGAAATCAGCATAGGACAGAAGGAAAGCTTCTCGGTAACCGTTACCGAAGAGATGCTGGAAAAGTTCCGCGATATTACGGGGGACATCAACCCTCTGCATAATGATGAGGAATATGCCGTGTCAAAGGGACACCCGAAAAAGGTCGCCTACGGCATGCTCACGGCATCGTTCCTGTCGACGCTCGCCGGAGTTTACCTTCCCGGCAGGAGGAGCCTCATACATGAAGTCAGCGTGAAGTTTTCAAAACCCGTGTATCCCGGAGACGTTCTCACGATCGAAGGGGAAGTCGAGGGAAAAACGGACGCGTAT
>JAILNQ010000107.1 GCA_024691425.1 Lachnospiraceae bacterium | reverse complement strand
CTGGTTCAGGCTTATCACAGGTTCAACAGGGACTGCACGAGCGAAGAGGCTGAATGGATAAGAGCATACTGCAAGCGGCACGGAATCGGAACCTGCAGATTTTCGTTCAATGCGGCAGTGGATGAGCTGTTCTGAGCAGTTAAGATACATAAAACAAAAGATGTTCCGAGGATAAGGAGGAGAAAATCATGCAGAACACAATGTTTCTTTCAGATATCAGAAGGGCGCTTGCCCCGGTTAACAGGGATGACCTGAACAGTCCCTGGCAGAGCGAGGATGCGGGCCTTGGAAGATGGGAGATCACGGGCAGATACCTGCGCAGGATCACTTCGCTCATGATCGAGAGCGGTAGCTATCTCGATACGCTCTATGACATCGCCTGCGGGACGGCCGACGGATGGCCCGATAGCCAACAGGGAGGACTCGGCGAGATGATCAACACGTTTCCGTTCGGGGAATACACTGATGAGATCTATCCTGAATTTTTAGGAATCTGCGCTGGCAAGAACCCGCTGAAGCAGGTACTGGCAAAAGCGGTCAGGCACGCCGAGAAAGCACTGAAGAAGTACGGGGAGGCGTGTGTTACCATTCTGACGGACAAGTGGGATCCTGCTTCTTTCGCCATGTACGAGACGAGATTTCTTGCTACCGCAATGAGCGGAAAAGTCACGGTATGCATATTCCTTGTAACCGACTACGGAATGACCCATATCCCTTTTCTCAGTGACCGCAGAGTTGATTTTCTTAAGCGGAATTTTGATGGCGTACGCATCGATAATCAGCTTCCTGCGGCCGCGAGAAAAGATTTCACGCGCGCTGTCCTGATCGGCAGTGCATACGGCTCTTTGGACGGAAGTGCGAATTGCGGAGACGGGAAATACATATTCACGTTCCGTGATAACAGGGCATATTTCGAGGGCAGCGACGGGGACACTTTCAGGCGGTACAAGCTGGATGAGACGTACGCGGACAGGTTTCTCATCGCCGTCGACCGCGTCATCGACAACGGCGGGATCATGCCGGGGACTGCCACGGGAGAGCGTCATGAAATGAAAGTATTTTCCGGCGATGTATGTGTATCCGACAGGATTGTGTGGTATAGTAATGATGAGAAGGATGCGGATCCTGTGAACGCTGATTTTCACAGAGCACTTACGAACCTTCTCGGTACCATGAAAATGCAGAAGGATACGAGGTAGATATGTACGGAACCGGGACAAAGAAGATGCTCATGATGATGATACTCGAGGTGCTGAGGAAACACTCGGACGAGGACCATCATCTGACGCAGCAGGAGATAATAAGGCTCCTTGACAGCGAGTACGGAATGAAGTGCGACAGAAGATCCGTCAAGGCAAATGTTGAGGCGCTGATCGAGATGGATTACGACATCACCATGGACAACGGATATGCACTTCTCGGACGCGAGTTCGAAGATGCGGAGCTGCGCATGCTCATCGATTCAGTGCTCTTTTCGAGGAACATCACCGGGACACAGGCGCAGACGCTGATCAACAAGCTCAAGAGCTTCGGCAGCAAGTTTTTCGAAGCTAAGGTGTCGCATGTCGCGAATTCGCCGCTCATGCCGAGGACGGACAATAAGCATGTGATGATCACCATAAGCAATCTGAATGATGCTATCGAAAAGAAGAAGAAAGTTCGCTTCCGCTACCTGTACTACGGAACCGATTTCAAGCTGCACGACAGAGGAAAGGAGTATATTGTCAATCCCTATCAGATGATCGCATCGAACGGGCATTATTATCTTCTGTGCAACGTCGATAAGTTCGATAATGCCACCTATTTCCGGATCGATAAGATAACAAAGCTTGAGATACTGACGGAGAAAATCAAACCGATAAGGGAAGTCGAAGGCTATAAAAATGGACTCGATCTTCCGAAGCACATGGCGGAGCATCTGTACATGTTCTGCGGAAAATCAGTTCCGGTGAAGATGAAATGCAAAGCGGAGTCGATCGACACGCTCGTCGACTGGTTCGGCAAGGACTTCAAGGTTCTCGAGGAGAAGGACGGAGAGATCACGGTCCGTGTTGTCTGCAATGAACACGCCATACACTACTGGGCACTGCAGTACGGCATGTATTTCGAAGTTCTCGAGCCGGCAGAGGTGCGCGACAATCTGCGCAAAGAGATAAACAAAATGGCAAAGAAATACAAGGATTAAACCATAGGTTCATTTCGCATTCCGAATGCACGATGTAGAATAATCATGGGCATCTGCCCATGATTTTTTATGTTCAGAAATCTGCACATGGGGGTGTGGTAATAATATAAGTGCAGGATGAAATATGAATGTTTTTTTGGAGGGAATGCATGAATTATTATGAACTGCATGTAAAATTCGACAGAGCAGAGAATGCCGAGTCCGATGACGGGCTCGAGATGTTTCCCGGCGACAGCGACGTCAGCGAGAAGAGGTTCTATAAGAATCTGTGCACGGATATAAACGAGCGTCTTGACATGGATTCGGAACGCAAGACGGCGGTATACGCTTATTATGCGGCGGAAGGGCTCGTGAAGTTCATTTACGAGGCGGATATGGGTGAGATAAAGTCCGGGAAGGTCAGGAAGGAGATACAGGAATTCTTCAGGAGCAACCCCGGCATATGCGGCCTGCGATTTTCGAAACCGAAAGAGCTCACGGCCGGCGGATATCAGAAAATCGGCAGGATGGCAAGCCGCAACGACTACATCGATTCGTTCGATGATGACGATTTCGGCGCGTTCACCTGCAGGTTCAACAATTTCGCCATAAGGGAACTCCTCATGCCCGAAAGGACATACGGGAAGAGGGCGATAAAGAAGCTTGCCGATGAAGAGCTCGCGGATTCTACTCTCTACGAGGAGCTGGAGCGGATATATTCTGACGATAATTCGAAGAAATTCTATGGGAACCCGGTGCACTATCTGCTCAATGTATCGAGCCGTGATTCGATAGAGAGCGTGGCCACGGTGCTCGGGAAAGCCCTGCGCAGCAACAAGCGCCTTCTCGGCAGGAGAATCACGGTAATCAGCGAGATGGAACAGGGCTGCCATGATGATGACGACTTCGAGAACGTCATCGCGAGAAGCGACGGAAACATGGTAGTTTTCGATCTTTCGGCGACGGAAGGCGAAGATGGCAGCTACACGAATTCTTTTCACAGGGTCATCGAGTATCTCATGACTCTTTACGGGAAGTACGGACTCAACACGCTCTTCGTTTTTGTGAAAAACATGGAGCACCCCGGATTCGCTGACATACTGATGGAGAAGACCGTGCGTAAGGCACGTATCATAGAAATCAAAGAAGGCGGCGGCGACAGGGAGCGGACCAAGGACTACATAAGGCGTCTTGCGAAAGAACACGACCAGCCGGTAGATGAAGAGGAGCTGAAGGATCTTGTTTCCGAGAAGAGCTTTTACAAAGTCGGCGAGGCCCGCGCTATCTATAACAGATATTTCGGCAATGCGCTCATGTACTCGATCTATAAAGCTTACAAGGCCTGCCCGTGTCTTACGGCGGACAATAAGAAGCCGTCAGACGGCCCGTACAAGGAGCTGCAGGACATGGTGGGTCTTACGGAGATCAAGAAAGTCGTCGACAACATTATAAACAACGCGAAGATACAGAAGCTGCGCAACGAGCAGGGACTGGATGTCCATAAAGCATCGCTTCACATGGTTTTCACCGGAAATCCCGGATCCGCGAAGACGACTGTTGCAAGGCTTCTTGCTCAGATACTTGCAAAAGAGGGTATCATCGAGAACGGAGAAGTGGTAGAATGCGGACGGGCGGACCTCATAGGAAAGTTCGTAGGCTGGACGGCCCCTAACGTCAGGGCGAAGTTCCGTCAGGCGGAAGGCGGTATCCTCTTCATAGACGAGGCGTATTCCCTTACTGATGACAGCCATAGCTTCGGCGACGAGGCAATCAACGCTATCGTTCAGGAGATGGAGAACCGCAGGGACAACGTGATGGTGATTTTCGCAGGATATCCTGACAAGATGAAGGAATTCCTCGACAGGAACGAGGGTCTTCGCAGCAGGGTTGCTTTCCACCTCGATTTTCCGGACTATGATGCTGATGAGCTCGTGGATATTCTGAAGCTTATGGCCGAGCAGAAGAAACTCACTCTTGCAGACGGCTGCATCGAAAAATGCCGCGGCATCTTCGAGGGAGCAGTCGAGCATAAGGATTACGGCAACGGCCGTTTCGTGCGGAATCTTCTCGAGCAGGCAATAATGGCTCAGTCGGGAAGGCTCGCGAAGCAGTCTCAGGGAAAGAAGATAAGCCGTAAGGCGCTCAACAGCCTCGTCCCGGAGGATTTCGACGTGAACGCGAGCAGGAAATACGCCGATAAAAAACAGACAATAGGATTCAGCGCATGAAGAACAATGACAGAACAAACGTGATGAGAGTACTCGATCAGAAAAAGATCGGGTACTCGAGCCACTCATACGAGGCGGATCCCTCGCTTACCGGCGAGGAGATAGCGGGCATTTTAGGCGAAGACGCGAAGAAGGTGTTCAAGACTCTGGTCACGCAGGGAAAGAGCGGGGCATACTATGTCTTCGTAGTTCCCGTGATGGCGGAGCTTGACCTCAAGAAGGCCGCAAAAGCGTGCGGCGAAAAAGCGGTGGCGATGATAAAGCAGAAAGAGCTCCTGCCGCTTACCGGCTACGTGCACGGCGGATGCTCGCCGATAGGCATGAAGAAAGCCTTCCGGACTTTTATCCACGAGACAGCTCCTTCGTATGAGAAAATATATGTGAGCGCAGGAAGGGTGGGGCTTCAGATAGAGCTCGCCCCTGCGGATCTGATCGCCGCGGCGGGATGTGCCGTGGCCGACATCGTCTGATAACTGTAATTTCACGGAATTGAGATGTGAAAAAACTTCAGATATAACCGTTCTTATTATTCAGTTCATGTCAAGGACATCGGAGAACTTCTTTATTATCCTGCTGCCCGAAGGAGCGGCGGCAAGAACTGCATCATGGTCCATCTGAGACCATTCGACGAGAGCAAAACCGCATCCCGCGTTTTTCGCGCAGAGCGCGTCAGGAATAGCATCGCCGATATAGATCACGCGGCTCATGTCCGTGATGCCGAGCCTTTTGGCCGCGAGCATAAGGGGTTCAGGATCCGGTTTGTGCTTCTCGGTATCCTCTTTGCAGATGTACACGTCGAAGAAATCGTCAAGGTGTTTGAAGCGGAGAGTTACGCTCGCTGAAACTATGCGCTTGCTCGTTACGACACCTTGCGGGATTCCCATTTCTTTTATCTTTTTCAGCTCATCGCCGACGCCGTCGAACAGTTCGATATCATCATTCTCGAGAAGCTTTCCGTTGAGCGCGAGATAGGACTTGAGGAGCGCCTGCGAGGTCTCCTCGTCATGCATCGCGAACGTCTCCACGAGAGGTCTGCCGATATAGCTCTTCAGGTCCTCATCGCTCCGCTCGCACTTTCCCATAACCTCAATGTAAGCATGCTTGAAGCATTTCATTATCATCGGGATCGAGTCCCAGACGGTACCGTCAAGATCGTATAGAATCAGATCGTATTTCATTTTTTTCCCTCTGTCTGCCGAACCTCGGCAGTTTTCCAATCCATTTATTTATATCAGTTATGCGATAAAAGGACAACCGAAAATCATTTGGCGAAAATCATCTGCACCCCTTGACCGCCCGTACGCTTTCGTACAAAATGAAGTCAGAAAAGAAACAAGTGGAAATCAGGAACGGAGCAGACATAATGAAACTTATCATAGTAAGACACGGAGATCCGGATTATGAAAACGACGCGCTGACCGAGCGCGGCCGGAAGGAAGCGGAGGCGCTCTCGGAAAGGATGAAAAACGTCAAGGCCGATGAGTGCTATGTTTCGCCGCTGAACCGCGCTAAGCAGACTGCGGCGCCATGCCTTGAGAAGATGCACATGGAGGCAGCTGAGCTCGAATGGCTCCGCGAATTCGCCCCGGTGGTGACAAGGCCCGAGAAGAAGGGGATTGCATGGGACTGGCTGCCTCAGGACTGGACAGAAATGCCGCATGCTTTTGACTACTATGACTGGTCTGATCATCCGGCGCTCGAAGAAGCGGGTGTCGGAAGGGAAAGAGACTGGATATACTCGGAATTCGGAAAATTCCTTGAAGCTCACGGCTACCGCAAGGAAGGAAAGCTTTTCATCGCGGTACGCTCTAACAATGACACTATAGTTCTTTTCTGCCATTTCGGACTCGGATGCGTGCTTCTTTCTTATCTTCTGAACCTGCCGCTTTTCGTTCTCTGGCACAGCATGATCTCCGCGCCGACTTCCGTGACTACCGTGGTTACGGAAGAGCGAAGAGAGGGCATAGCGCAGTTTAGGATGCTATCGTACGGCGACACGTCGCATCTTTATGCGGCGGGAATAGAGCCGGCTTTTGCCGGAAGATTCAGGGAATGCTTTGCGAACGAGAACGAACGCGCAGACTGAGACGACAGAGAAGTCAGGGAAATATTTTAGGAGGTTGAACGCATATGATAAAACGCGTGATAGCAGTGTCGTTTCTTGCCGCAGCGATAGGCTTTGCGGCTTCTCAGCCCGTCATGGCCTGTACCGGGGTTTACGTCGGGAAGAAGGCCAGCGCCGACGGAACGGTCATAATAGCAAGATCGAGCGACAATCAGGCGGTATGGGGAAACCATGTAACTGTCACGGAGCGCATTGAGAACGAGCCGGGCTGGAAGATGCCGGTGGACATGAACGGAACGGTTTTGGCCGAGCTTCCGGCTACGACATATAAATATACAGCAGCGCCGTTCTTTTCATCCACGATGGCCGCCAATTCGGTGGCGAATGATGCGGGCGCATGCACGAACGAGTACGGAGTCGCTATGACTATGGCGGTCACGGCTTATGCGAATTCTGACGCGCTTGCCGCCGATCCGCTCATAGATAACGGGCTTACCGAGAACACGGCGGCCGACCTCGTCATCTGCCAGAGCAGAACCGCCCGCGAAGCGGTCAAGGTCCTCCTGTCGCTGATCGATACTTACGGCAGCAGCGAGGGCAACATCGCGCTCATCGCCGATCAGGAAGAAGTCTGGTACGTGGAGATGTACACGGGACATCAGTATGCGGCGGTGCTCCTTCCCGAGGATAAGGTTTCCGTCTACGGAAACGAATACTCGCTCGAATACCTTTCCGACTATAAAGAGAAAATCACTTCCCCCGAGCTTGAGAGCCTGCCTGTTAAGAGCGGTTTCGCGCATTACGGCAGGAACAGGGAGCTTAATCTTTTCGACACATATTCAGGCGACAAGGTCACGCAGGACTACTGTCATATGCGCACATGGATAGGACATAAGGTTCTTGCGCCGAAGCTCTTTTCGAAGGACTATGATGTGAAGAAGAGATATCCCCTGTGCTTTCAGCCGTCCAGGAAAGTCTCGCTTGCAGATGTATGCGCAGTGCTCCGCAACAGATATGAAGGAACCGCATACGATCCGGATGAAACGGGAAGGACGGATGTGCGGGTTATCGGCACTGACACGGCCATGAGCGTTCATGCGCTGCAGGTATATGATGATCTTCCCGCGCAGATGGCATGCGTTCAGTGGGAGAGCGTCGGACCTGCCATCTACGGGGTTTTCGTGCCGGTAAGCAGCGCCTGCCTTTCCGTGAGCGCTTCATACGGAAAGGATCAGCCGGAAACTGAGCTGCATGATTTTAACGCAAATGATTATCCGTATTATGCGTTCAAGGCCCTGTCGACGCTCTGCGTCGAGAAAAACACTCACGAGACGTACGGAAAGCCTGTAAGAGATTACTGGAAAGGTGCCGAGGCGAAGATGTTCGACGCGATGAAGAAGGTGCTTACGGATGCCGCGGCAATAAGGGATGCGGATGAAGCCGGAGATTACATCACCGGCTACTGCAACCGTGTGCAGACACTGGCATTTTCTGATGCGAAATCTCTCCTGAACGACGTCATATGGGAGCAGTCCGAGAACAGCAATACCATGAAGTCCGCAAGGGATCCCGAGACGGGCGCCGTGCTCGATCATGAGAGAGTGCTCGGCCCGATGAAGATCGAGCTCGACCCGGCCGGATATTCCTACAGCGCATATAAAAACGAAAAATCAGCTGCCGGAAAACAGACATATTCCATAAAGAAGATCACTGGCGACATCGACTGGACGAGCATCCCGGAACTTTCTATAGACAAGGTTCTGTGGACTGACGATTACGGAATCCGTGCGAAAGGGCAGCTCTGCTATGACGATGAAAACCTGTACGTCCATCTTCGGGCCATCGAAAAAGACATCCGTGCGGAAAACACGCAGCCGCTTTCTCCCGTGTATGAGGACAGCTGTCTGGAATTTTTCTTCAAGCTTGACGGAGCAGATGATTACTTCAACTTTGAGATCAACCCGAACGGCGTCCTAAATGCCGGCTTCGGGCCTGCAAAGACGGACAGGATCAGCATCGTGAGAGGTGATGCCGATGATTATTTCGATATCAAGACGGACAGGACGGAAGACGGATGGGAAGCTTATTACAAGATCCCGCTCAGTCTCATACGGCTTTTCTATCCCGATTATGAGTTTGCCGGCGAAATTTTGGCGAACATGTATAAATGCGGCAACAAGACGGTGCATAAGCACTACCTTTCGTGGACTGATATAGACCTTGCCGAGCCTAATTTCCACTGTCCGCAGTTCTTCGGGACGATGCATTTTGAATAACAGGCAGAAAATATAAATGTAGAAAATCATCTTCTGATATAGTATGATGTAATAAAGGCAAAGACGCCCGACGCGGTGTCTTTGCCTTTTTTGTTTTCTGTCAAGATTTATATGCCTGACAGGCTATATGACCGTATGAGTCAACATCAACAGTGTTCTTTATTTTGCATATAAGGAGGTCCGTATGGCTGCTTTTGACAGGGTATTATCAGGAATTCCGCAGATGGATGAGAACTTCGACAACATCCGTCTCGGCGACAATGTCGTCTGGCGTGTTGACAACCTCGAGGAGTTCAAGTTATTCATGAAGCCTTACGTTAAGCAGGCGATAGCCGATAAGCGCAACCTCATCTACTTCCGGTTCGCGACGCACGAGCCGCTGCTTGAGCCTCAGGAGGGCCTGAAAATCATAGAGGTGGAGCTCAACCACAGATTCGAAAACTTCACCGTTGAGATACATGAGCTCATAACTCGCGAGGGAAGAGATGCGTTCTACGTATTCGACTGCCTGTCGGAGCTTCAGACCGCATGGGCGACGGACCTTATGATGGGCAACTTCTTCCAGGTCACATGCCCGTACCTTTTCATACTCGACACGGTCGCGTTCTTCCCGCTCATCAGGGGAAAGCATTCGTTCCAGGCGATCGCGAAGATCAGGGATACCACGCAGCTTTTCCTCGATGTGTATGCCGACGCGGAGAACGTTTATGTGCGTCCCGATAAAGTCTGGAACCGCTATTCTGAGACGATGTTCCTGCCGCATCTGTATGTGCCTGCGAGCGGTGATTTTCGCCCCATTCTCGATGGCGTGCAGGCAAGCCGCTTCTATCAGGTGCTCGGGGACAACGCATCGGCGCCGGACCGCGGCAACATGGACAGCTGGGACAGGTTCTTCAACATGGCGGAATCGATGCTCGAGAACGGGATGGATGTGTCTGAACAGTGCCATCGCATGTGTGACGTCATGATGTCAAGGGACGAGCGGCTCCGCGAGATGATCAAGGCGAACTTCAGTCCGAAGGATTACCTGAACGTCCGCAAGCGCATGATCGGAACCGGCATGATCGGCGGAAAGGCGTGCGGAATGCTCCTCGCAAGGAAGATAATAGAGAACAGATGCCCGGAGATCCGCCAGAAGTTCGAGCCTCACGACTCGTTCTACATAGGCTCTGACGTGTTCTATACCTTCATCGTCGAAAATCATTTCTGGGACCTTCGGATCCGCCAGCGGAACAAAGAGGAATATTTCACGGTGGCGGAGGAATTCGCCGGAAAACTTCTTTCCGGGAAGTTCTCGCGCGAGATGGAAGAGCAGTTCGTCAAGCTTCTCGAGTATTACGGGCAGGATCCGATAATAGTCAGGTCGAGCTCGATTCTCGAGGATGGATTCGGAAACGCGTTCGCGGGAAAATACGAGTCGGTTTTCTGCTCCAATTCCGGGGACATGGACCAGCGCCTCGAGGAGCTCGAGAATGCCGTAAGAACTGTCTATGCGAGTACCATGAGCCGTTCTGCGCTCGATTACAGGAGCAGGAGAGGACTGCAGGAGCGCGATGAGCAGATGGCGCTGCTTGTCCAGAGGGTTTCCGGCTCGTACTACGGCGAGTACTACATGCCCTGCGTCGCAGGAGTAGGCTACTCGTACAGTCCGTACCGGTTCATGGACGGCCTCGATCCGAACGCCGGCATGCTCCGGCTCGTCATGGGACTCGGAACATCGGCCGTGGACCGCACAGAAGGCTCATATCCGAGGCTTGTGAGCCTTGACAGCCCAAAGCTAACTACTTCCAGAAACTGCACGGAAAAACACCAGTATTCGCAGAGGAAGCTTGAGCTCATGAACCGCGCTACAAGGCGTCTCGAACAGGTCGAGCCGGACACGGTCAAGCCGTATCTTCCGGAATTCATGAAGCGTCTTCTCTTCGAGCATGACCGCGATGCGGAGAGGATG
>JAILNQ010000102.1 GCA_024691425.1 Lachnospiraceae bacterium | reverse complement strand
TATAAAGCCGCCGGCTTTTCTCTTTTTTCTTTTATTCTTCAAGCATATGCTCCTTAATCGCAATAAAAGCTACGGTGTTTCAAGGCTGATCCGGCCGAGTCTTCCTGCTCTGTATTCATCGAGAAGGCACCTTGCGGCCTTATCGTAATCAGTTTCATTTCCTTTTTTAATGCAGCCGCGCTTTACTGCGACTGCCTCAAGGATATGTACATTATCCTCGCTCTCATCACATCCGAACCTTTCCGCAAGAATTCCCGGATATGCGCTTTTAAGAATCTCAATGAGTTTTAGCGACAGTTCTGCTTCATCCAATATCTCATCATTTATCGAACCGATGATGGCAAGTGCCGTACCTATGCTCTCATTTTCGAATTTCGGCCAGAGTATTCCCGGTGTATCTAATAGCTCAACGCTATTATCGAGCTTTATCCACTGCTTGCCCTTCGTCACACCGGGCTTGTTTCCCGTTTTCGTGCTCGCCCTTCTGATCAGGGAATTGATGAACGTCGATTTTCCTACGTTGGGAATGCCTACTACCATTGCCCTGACCGGTCTGTTGATGATCCCGCGCTTCCTGTCTCTTTCCGTCTTCTTACTAAATATCTCCCCGATAGTTTTCTTTATCGGCTCAAATCCGGCCCTGTTCCTTGAATCCAGAAGCAGCGCCGGCAATCCTATGTCTTTAAAATATGACGCCCATTCCTCATTCTTTGACGGATCAGCAAGGTCAGATTTATTAAGAAGAACGAGACGCTTCTTGCCCTTTGCGAGCTCATCGATATCCGGATTACGCGAAGAAAGAGGTGCTCTGGCATCAAGAAGCTCTATGACAAGGTCAATGAGCTTCATATCCTCCTGCATCATTCTTTTTGCCTTGGTCATATGACCGGGATACCACTGGACATTCATCACTTTATCCTCCCTGACTGGAGGTTCTTGAACTTCAGCCTGTACCAGGCTTTTCCTTCTATCATGCCCCTGCTTATGTTTCCAATGTTCGCGCTTCTTGAATCCTCGGAATTGTTCCTGTTATCGCCGAGCACGAAGTATTCATCCGCCCCAAGAACAATCGGAGAACCGGCAACTCCCGCATCCCTGGTATCCTCTGCCCTGTCACCTGTATAGACCGCTCCGTTGATCACAACCTTGCCCTGAATTATCTGGACAGTATCTCCGGGGGTAGCAACTACTCTTTTTACTGAAAGATGGGCATTTTCATTTCCGTTAGGGCGAAAAACTATGACATCTCCCGGAACGGGAGCCGCAAACTGATATGCGATCTTATTGATGAGAACCTCCTGCCCGTTTGTAAGGCTCGGTTCCATTGACTCACCGACAACGCTCGTTCTTATGCCGAAGGCGAAAACAAGCGCAACACCGAGAAATACCGCAATGAAAATAAGAAATATCCACTGCAGTATCTGATAGAGAATGTTGATATTGAATTTTCTCTCGTGATTTATATACGAAAGGGACAGTCCCCCTGCCCTTTTTGGACGTCTGGCAAACAAATCGTTTTCCTCAGGATGTAAAAACAGGAAGCACCTGCAGGTGCTTCCCGTATACTTCATATCAGCGAATGAGTTCCTTAACCTTAGCACTCTTACCGGAACGCTGTCTCAAGTAGAAGAGCTTAGCCCTGCGGACCTTACCGCGTCTTACGACTTCCACCTTCTCAACATTAGGGGAATGAAGCGGCCATGTCTTCTCTACTCCTACGCCGTTCGAGTTCTTGCGGACTGTGAATGTCTCGCGGTTTGAACCTCCCTGACGCTTGATGACTGTTCCTTCAAAAACCTGGATTCTCTCGCGATTACCCTCTTTGATCTTACCATAAACCTTTACGGTATCGCCTACTGAGAACTCGGGAACCGTTTCCCTCAGCTGTTCCTGCTCGATCTCTCTGATGATGTCGTTCATTGTACTTCCTCCTATTGATCCGGACGTTCTTGACTTACGAAAAATCAGAGGACCGTCTTTAATAACAACTTTGATATATTAACATACAGACCTTGCAAATGCAAGGGATTATTCGATTTTCTTCTTCTTTCGGCGCGGTTTTTTGGGCACAAATTCGTCCGGATGCTCCGTGACATACTTCTTGAACAGGTCGAACCGGCGCTCCATCGTGCGAAGAAGCGACTGTTCATGCCTCCATCTGGCGACTTTTTCATGATCACCCGAAATAAGAACAGGCGGTACTTTTTGTCCATGCCATTCCTCAGGTCTCGAATACTGCGGGTACTCTAAAAGTCCGTCCCCGAACGACTCATAAAGGCTCGACTCATCATTCGAGAGCACATCCGGAACGAGTCTTGATACCGCATCAACAATGATCATCGCAGGAATCTCCCCGCCTGTAAGTACATAATCTCCCACGGAAACATTGTCTGTTACTATCTCCTCAAGAACACGCTCATCTATTCCCTCATAGTGTCCGCAGAGGATAATGATGTTTTCTTCTTCTGACAGCTCCTCAGCCATCTTCTGGTCGAAAAGCGCGCCCTGCGGAGTCATGTAAAGAACTCTTACCGTTCCCGTCTCCGCCTTCTTTTCCCCTATCCTCCTGATAATATCCTCATAACACCTGTACACGGGCTCCGCCTGCATGAGCATTCCGGCACCGCCCCCGTACGTGTAATCGTCAACTTTATTGTGTTTGTTGCCGGCAAAATCGCGGATGTTCACCGCTTCAACCGACACTGTTCCATTTTCGATCGCCCTTCCGATGATGCTGCCGCTGAGCGCGCTCATCACCATTTCCGGGAAAAGAGTCATTATATGAAAATTCATTCCGGCTCCTTATTTATCATCGAGCAGTCCGTCAAGCACATGCATCTTCATCGTGCCGTCTTCGATGCTGACATCTAAAACGCATTCTTTTATGGCAGGCAGGAGCAGCGTCCTTCCGTCATCAAGAGCTATCTCATAAACATCATTGGCACCCGTGGCTATGACATTCGTTATCTTTCCCTTAATGCCCAGAGTTTCATCAGCGGCCTCAAGCCCTATGAGATCTGCTATGAAATACTCATCCTTTCCGGGCTTTACGGCATCGCTTCTAGTGACGAAAATCCCCTTGCCGCAGTATTTTGCTATCGATTCGATAGAATCGAATCCTTCGAACTTCAGTATCACGAACTGTTTGAAAAACTTTGCCGATGCACAGACTATCTCATCATATCCGTCCTTGCGCTCGACGAACGTTCTTTTCAGCTTCTTGAATCTCTTTACGTCATCGGTCATCGGAAATACCCGCACTTCCCCATGAACACCGTGCGTTTTCGTTATGACGCCTATCTGAAGTAATTCTTCCAAAATGATTTTCTCCGTTATCAATTTTAAGGAGGGATGTTAATCCCTCCTTAATCAGCATTCCAGATTACTGAACTATATCTACCAGTACTTTCTTGGGAAGATCGGCAGAAGCGGCTTTTACCACTCCGCGGATCGCCTTCGCGATCCTTCCCTGCTTGCCTATGACCTTTCCCATATCAGAAGGAGCAACTTTAAGTTCGATCACTATCGATCTGGAATCTTCTTTCTCGGTCACCGCAACCTGATCCGGATTATCGACCAGTGCCTTTGCGATAACCTCAACGAGTTCTTTCATAAGTATTCCTCCGCGATAAATATGAGAATATTATTTCTCAATGCCTGCAAGCTTGAAAAGCTTTCCGACTACATCTGTGGGCTGTGCGCCGTTATTGAGCCACTTCTTAGCCTTCTCTGCATCAATCTCGTATGTGCTGGGATCATGATTGGGATCGTATGTTCCGATCTCTTCGATGAATCTTCCGTCACGAGGGCTTCTTGAATCTGCCACAACGATCCTGTAGTAGGGAGACTTCTTCTGTCCCATTCTTCTGAGTCTGATCTTTACTGCCATTTTTTAATTCCTCCATAAATTAAATTATTAATGATTTTCTATAGTTAAAACGGGAGCTTGAATCTGCCGCGTTTTCCCATCATGTTCGGAAGCTGTTTCATCATCTTCTGAGCTTCCCGGAACTGTTTAATGAACCTGTTGACCTCTGAAATGTCAACCCCCGCACCTTTAGCAATACGGTGTTTTCTCGAAGGATTGATAAGATCCGGATCCTGCCTTTCTGCCTTCGTCATTGAAAGCACTATAGCTTCTGACCTTGCCATCTTCTTATCATCCACCTGGTCGGCTATATCAGCCATCGATGCGCCTTTAGGAAGCATACCGCCCATTCCCGGAAGCATCGACATCACTGATGTAAGGCCGCCCATCTTCTTCATCTGATTCATGCTCTCAAGGTAGTCCTCAAAATCGAACTTACCTTTCTTGAGCTTGGCGGACATTTCTTTTTCCTTGTCGGCATCTATCTGCTCGGCAGCCTTGTCTATGAGGCTTAAAACATCGCCCATGCCGAGTATTCTCGAAGCCATACGGTCCGGATAGAACTGATCCATGTCGGTGAGCTTTTCACCCATACCGACAAAAAGAATCGGCTTTCCGGTTACGGCTTTAACGGAAAGCGCCGCACCGCCTCTTGCATCGCCGTCCATCTTGGAAAGAACGACACCGTCGATTCCGATCTTATCATTGAAAACCCCGGCTACGTTGACGGCTTCCTGTCCAGTCATAGCATCAACGACAAGAAGTGTCTGATGGACGGTCACCGCCTCTTTAATGTTCTTCAGCTCATCCATCAGTACGTCATCTATCTGAAGACGTCCGGCCGTATCGATGATTATTACATTGTCATTGTTCTTTGCGGCCGCATCCATCGCCGCGCTGGCGATCTTCACGGGATCCTTTTCGCCTTCGATGCCGAAGAAATCTGCGGAAACCTTTTCTGCATTTATACGAAGCTGCTCAAAAGCGGCAGGCCTGTAAACGTCGCACGCAACGAGCAGGCTCTTCTTGCCCTTCTTCGTAAGCTTCGCCGCGATCTTCGCCGCACTCGTCGTTTTACCCGAACCCTGAAGTCCGCACATCATTATGACGGTCTTTGACTGTCCGGGCTCAAACTTCAGCTCTGTCGTCTCGCTTCCCATCAGGGCGGTCATCTCTTCGTTGACGATCTTAATGACCATCTGCCCGGGATTCAGGCCGTTCATCACATCCGCGCCGACAGCTCTTTCCTCGACGCTTTTTACGAACTGTTTGACGACTTTGAAGTTTACGTCCGCCTCAAGGAGCGCCATCTTGACTTCCTTGAGTGCCGCCTTTACATCGGCTTCTGTAAGTCTTCCTTTACCGCGAAGAGACTTGAAAACATTCTGCAGTTTATCTGTAAGGCTTTCAAATGCCATATCTTTTTCCCATCAAGGAAATCAGAGGATCCCGACCATCTTCCGCGCCAGTTCCTTAACTTCCTCATCATCGGAGACTTCCACTATCCTGTCAGCAATAGCTCGCAGCTTCATGAACCTTTCCACGAGCTTCAGCTTTTCCTCATAATCCTCAAGAATGCGGTCGCACCGCTTCAGAAGATCATGAACGCCCTGCCTGGAAATGCCGTATTCACTGGCAAGCTCTGACAGAGAACAGTCGTTATATACCGCATCTTCATAAATGAGCCTCTGGTGTTCCGTAAGAAGCTCTCCGTAAAAATCATAGAGCAGATTCTTTTTTGCGATATCGTCCATAACAAGCGATATGTTACAACAATAAAAAAGCGGTGTCAAGTATATATTCTTGACACCGCATGAACTGCATAAATTCTATATATCTCGTGATCAATAGTATCCTTTAGGATCCCAGTTGAGGTTATCTCTCTGATATTCCCTGTTGAACTGATAGTTCTCAAATCCGACGCTGTATCCCTGATAATTGAGCGTCTTCAGATAGGTGTTATAAAGCTCAGCCTTCTGGGCCGCTATAGCTGCCTTTGCCGCATAATCGGCTTTAAGCGTTGCAAGCCTTGCAGTCAGATCGTTGATCTGCTTCTGGAGTGAAGGATTCGCCGCAACCTGAAGCTGATATCCTGCGATAGCCTTCTCAACATCCGCAATCTGCATAAGGACTCCGTTCGCAATGTTTGCTGCTCCCTGAGCATCTGTCTTTGCCGCACCGAGCGTCGTAAGGTCTGCAAGAGCCGCCCTGTTGGCCGCGAACTTGTCCTCGAAAGCCCCACGTCCGGTGATGTTCGTAAGATAAGCTTTGGCATTGTTCAGATTCGTAAGCCACCACTGGCTGATGTTTACTTGATTGTTGTAATTGAACACGGCCTGCTCGTACTCAAGCTGAGTATATGCGCCGGGATTAGCCTTTATCGCATTCAATGCTGCCAGGTATTCAGCCTCCTTTGCCTTTGACTGAGTATACATGGCATTCGCCTGATTGATGTCGCCGTTAGCATCATTTATGATATCATAGGTACACGGAAGTGCAGCCTTTGTATCAACCGATGAAGCGCAGAAAATAACGCCTGCCAGCATAACACCTGAAATTGTCATCATTACTTTTTTAAGCATCTGATTTTTCCACCTCGTTCCACGATTTTACGTCGTTTGGTTGATCATTGTCATAATAACGTATGTATTTTACTACTATTTTTGCGAATGCACAACCAAAAATTATATAACGGTACGCACTATCTTAGGTTTATAGCCTTTAGCTTCAAGAGAATCAAGTATTCTGTTCTTATGTTCCGTGCCGAATGCCTCAAGCGTTATACGCAGTTCAACCGCGGCATTTCTGTTGGTTGAAACGAACTGATTGTGTTCGAGTTTTATTACGTTTCCGTTCTCGGCAGCGATAACGCTCGCAACTAGAGAAAGCTGTCCGGGCTTGTCCGGAAGGAGCACCGAAACGGTGAAAATCCTGTCTCTCATAATAAGGCCCTGCGATACGACCGATGACATCGTTATGACATCCATGTTGCCGCCGGACAGGATCGATACTATCCTTTTGTTCTTGACCTTCAGGTGATCAAGCGCGGCGACGGTCAGAAGTCCTGAATTTTCAACGATCATCTTATGATTTTCGACCATATCGAGGAATGCTACTATGAGCTCTTCATCGCCGACCGTAATTATTCGGTCAACATTGCGCCGGATATACGGGAATATATCTGCACCCGGAGTTTTGACGGCGGTACCGTCAGCGATAGTTGATACGCTATCAAGGCTTACTACTTCACCCGCCTCAAGAGAAGCCTTCATGCATGCGGCCCCTTCAGGCTCCACGCCGATGACTTTTATCTTCGGATTCAGAAGCTTTGCAAGAGTTGAAACGCCTGCGGCAAGTCCGCCCCCGCCTATCGGAACGAGGATATAGTCAACGATCGGAAGATCCTGGAATATCTCCATCGCCACTGTTCCCTGTCCCGTTGCAACTACCGGGTCATCAAAAGGATGGATGAACGTGTAACCTTCCTCTTTCGCAAGCTGCAGCGCCTTATCGCATGCCTCGTCATATACGTCTCCGTAAAGTATGACATCAGCGCCGAGGTTCTTTGTCCTGTTGACCTTGATCAGCGGAGTTGTCGTGGGCATAACGATAACTGCTTTAAGTCCGAACTGCTTTGCCGCATATGCAACTCCCTGCGCATGATTTCCGGCGGATGCAGTGATGATGCCCTTCTTACGTTCCTTCTCGGACATCGTGCTGACCTTGTAATATGCGCCTCTGAGCTTGTAGGCTCCGGTCATCTGCATGTTCTCGGGCTTTAAATATACCTTGTTGCCTGTGCGCTCGCTGAGATATGAACTGTATACGAGTTTAGTCTCTTTTGTGACTTCCTTGACGACAGCGCTGGCCTCCTCGAACCTGTCGAGAGTCATCATTTCATTCTTGTTCTTCTGATTCTGCGCCATCTTCTTCATATTCCTCCTTATAAAACAGGGCTTTTACATAGTCATCTGCGTTGAATTTAAGAAGATCATCGATCCCCTCGCCGACGCCGACATATTTCACGGGTATCGATAGTTCTGACTGTATGGCGATCGCTATGCCGCCTTTTGAGCTTCCGTCAAGTTTAGTAATGACTATTCCGGAAACATCGGTAACTTCTTTGAATTCCCTTGCCTGGTTTACGGCATTCTGACCGGTCGCTCCGTCAAGAACGATCAGAGTCTCCTTTATAGCCTGAGGATACTCGCGGTCGATGATCCTTTTCATCTTAGCGAGCTCTTCCATGAGATTCTTCTTGTTGTTGAGCCTTCCCGCAGTATCGATCAGAAGTATGTCGTTATCCCTTGCTTTTGCTGAGGATACGGCATCATAGACGACCGATGACGGATCCTGTCCGTCTTTGCCGGTCACAAGATAGGCCCCGCTCCGCTCGGCCCAGACTGAAAGCTGTTCAAGAGCAGCCGCCCTGAAAGTGTCCGCGGCGGCGATCATAACTTTCTTGCCCTCTGCCCTGTACTTTCCTGCAAGCTTTCCAACCGTGGTTGTCTTGCCGACTCCGTTCACTCCGACAACGAGCACCACAGAACGCTTCTGTTCAAACTCATAGTCCGCCGAGCACGTGGACATCTGCTCCTTTATCTTATCCATCAGAAGCACTCCGAGCGCATTCGGAGTCTTTATGTGTTTTTCCTTTGCATCGGTACGAAGTCCCTCAATGATGTTCTGTGTGGCGCCAACCCCGATATCTGAAAGTATCAGGAGCTCCTCGAGATCATCATAGAAATCGTCATCTATCTTCTCCCGGTCGAAAACCTCCGAGAGATTGTCGTCAATCTGTGCTCTCGATTTCGAAAGTCCCGAGAACAGCTTATCGAAAATCGCCATGGCTAATCATCTAAATCCTTGTCGATCAAGTTGACGGAAACGAGCGCGGAAACGCCCTTCTCCTGCATCGTTATACCGTAGAGCCGGTCGGCCTTCTCCATAGTTCCGCGTCTGTGCGTTATAACTATGAACTGCGTATGCTCTGTAAGCTTATTGAGATAGCCCGCGAACCTTCCGACGTTCGATTCATCGAGCGCTGCCTCTATCTCGTCCAGGAGACAGAAAGGCGAAGGCTTCAGGTTCTGTATTGCGAAAAGAAGCGCGATGGCCGCGAGTGCCTTCTCACCGCCCGAGAGCATGAGCATGTTCTGGAGTTTTTTGCCCGGGGGCTGTGCATTTATGTTGATACCCGCTTCAAGGATGTCCTCATCCTCATTTATCTTCAGGGTACCTGTTCCTCCTCCGAACAGTTCCTTGAACACTTTGTCAAACTCCGATCCTATGAGCTTGAAGTTCTCCTCGAACTGGATCTTCATCTGTTTATCAAGTTCCTCGATGATGCCGAGCAGATCCTTCTCGGCCTGAACAAGGTCATCATGCTGCGTCTTCGTGAACGTATATCTTTCCATCAGGTTCTTGTAGTCCTCGATGGCATTGACATTGACATCCCCGAGATTTCTTATCTCTTCGCGGAGTTTATTGATCCGCTTACGCATGGCCGAAGGATCGTCTAGTGTTTCATCGCGCATCTGCACCGCATTCATGAGCGATATCTCGTACTCATTCCACATATAGTTGATGCGGCTTTCCTGATCAGCCTCATTCTTTTCCTTCTGGGCATTGAGACGGTAAAGCTCCTTATCAAGATCTGATAGCTTTTTCGTGACTTCTTCCTTTTTTTCGAAGAACGTCTTCTGCTTATCAGTAAATTCCTGCTTGCGGCCAATAGCTTCGTTCAGAGCTGCCTCATTCTCATCAGCGGTTCCGATTGACGCTTCGATCGTCTTCTTTATCTCTTCGATGTCGTTCTGTTTCTGCTCGATCTCATTTGCGGCTTCTTCAATATTCTTTGCTATTTCCGCGAGCTCATTTTTAAGATGCTCGATCTCCGAATGAACACGTTCAACGTTCCGGCGGGCGAAATCAACCTTCTGATCCCTCTGTGAAACTTCTATATCAAGTTCAGACTTTGCGAGCACTTTTTCGGTTTCGACATCACGGAGCTTCTCGAGCCTTTCTCCCGCCTCGTTTATGGCGTCATTCAGCTCCTGTTCTTTCTTTTCCGAATCTGCCAGCTGTTCCTTTGCGCTGTCCTGATCAGTTGTTATGCCTTTGGCAGCTTCCTGCATCTGCTCGAATTCCCGTGCAAGATCAGCATGGCCTTTGACCATCTCTTCCTTATGTTTGTTAGCAGAATCGACATTCATCGAAGCAGTGTTCTTCTGTATGAAAAGATCCTGCAGTTTAGCCTTGTATTCTTCTATCTCGCCGCGGACCTTTGAACGTTCTTCCTTCGTCCTGTCGATCTCATCCATTATGGCCTCAATCTCGTGAAGCCCCTTCTTTGCCTCATCTTCGAGGGCATCGATCTCCCTGTTTCTTCCGAGAAGATTGGACGCATTTTTGAACGAACCTCCGGCAAGCGCACCTCCGGGCGTAAGATACTCGCCTTCGAGCGTTACGATCCTGAGAGTGTAATTGTATTCCTTCGCAAGCGCTAAAGCATTCTCAACGTTATCGATGACGATTATCGCTCCGAGCAGCTGGCTTATAACATCCTCATATTCTGATTTCGTCTTGACGAGCTCATTGGCCATACCGATGAAGCCTTTGGCGTTCCTGACTTCAGGCTTGTCAAATTCCCCGCGGTTTCTCGTAGTAGTGAGCGGAAGGAATGTCGCTCTTCCTGCCTTGTTATCCTTCAGGAACTGGATCAGTCTTCTGGCTACATGCTCATCCTTCGTAACGATATTCTGTATGTTTCCGCCAAGAGCAGTTTCAATCGCGGTCTCATATTCAGGATCGACATTCATGATATCCGCAACAACGCCGATGATTCCTGCTACTTTGTTCTTCTGCTCCATCACGCGCTTTATGCTTCCGCCGTATCCCTCATATCTCTCGGCGAGATTCTTAAGAGTGTCGAGCTTTGACTTAACCCTCTGATATGCCATCTGGGCTTCGCCGTATTTTCCGTCAAGGGCTTCTAACGTTGATCTGAAATCACCGAGCTTTTCTTCTGCGGATTCGCGCTTCTCATCTGTTGATTTTATGTCAGAATTGATCGTGTCAAGCTCGAGTGTAAGAGCATTAACGAGCGTATCCTGCTCGGCCTCCTCGCTCTTTGCACTGATAAGCTTCGACTGGATCTCGGCTTCACGTATCCTGGTCTGCTCAAGCATTGTCCCGAACTGTCCGAGTTTTGATCTGATCTCGTTTCTGTCGTTTAAGAGCTCTATAATATGATTCTTATTCTCCTCAATGAAGGAGTTCTCTTTTTCAATTTCCGCCTGTATCTTTTCGAGCTCGGCAGCCGCTTCATCTCTCGTCTTTATGAGTTCTTCCGAATTCTTATTGAGATCGGCAAGTTCAGCCTCATGAGTTTTCGCTTCAGATTCCTTGCTCTGTATATCCTCATTCAGCTGTTTCTCACGGTTCTTGTAATGCTCGGTCGAGCTGTTGGCGGAATTGATCTTCTCCGTCAGGACATCTATCTCACCCTCAAGCTTCTGCCTCGTAAGGCTATCGTCCGAGAGTTTTTTCCTCTTCTCCTCTATCTCTTCGTCAAGCTCGGCGATCTTCTTCTCGACCTCGCCGAACTCTTCCTTTAAACGCTCATCTTCTTCCTTTGCCGCCTCGTAATCCGTTGCAGCGATCTCTATCTTCTTTTCGCATTCTTCAAGTACGGCCTTCGACTTTTCGTTGTCGATGAGGAAGATGTTTACATCGAGCTTTTTAAGTTCTTCTTTCTTGTTCAGATAATCTTTCGCGACCTCGGACTGTTTCTCGAGCGGTTCAACCTGACGCTCAAGTTCAGCAAGTATATCGGAAACGCGCACAAGATTATTACGCTCAATTTCCAGTTTCTTGAGCGCTGTCGTTTTTCTTCTCTTGAACTTAACTATTCCGGCCGCTTCGTCGAAAAGCTCACGGCGTTCCTCAGGTTTTCCGGACAGGATCCTGTCGATCTGCCCCTGTCCGATGATCGAGTATCCTTCTTTCCCGATACCCGTGTCATAGAACATTTCCGCTATATCTTTGAGCCTGCACGTTGAGCCGTTGATCAGGTATTCGCTTTCACCCGAGCGGTATACACGCCTTGCGACCGTAACCTCTTCATAATCGATCGGAAGCGCATGATCCGCATTGTCGAGAGTTATCGCAACATATGCATATCCCATGGGCTTTCTCATCTCCGTTCCGGAGAAGATTACGTCCTGCATCGATGAACCGCGGAGCTGCTTCGCGCTCTGCTCACCGAGGACCCATCTGACCGCATCAGCAACATTGCTCTTTCCCGAGCCGTTCGGGCCGACTATTGCGGTTATGCCGTTATGGAATTCAAAGTTGATCTTGTTGGCAAAGGATTTGAACCCCTGCACTTCGATGTTTTTTAAATACATTAATTATTCTCCGAATGGCTCGCCAGTTTCTTAAGAATCTCGTACGCCGCAGCCTGCTGGGCTGCTTTCTTGTTCTTGGCGATGCCGTTTCCGATGATCTTCCCGTCGAAAACCGCCCGCATGACATAATCCCGATCATGCGCCGGCCCCCTCTCCTCAACGAGCTCATACTCAAGACTTGCACCCTGATCCTGCGCTATCTCCTGGAGCAGAGTCTTAGAGTCTATGAATTCGATTTTCTTCTCATAATCCGTAAGGACGAACCTTTCTATGAACTTCCTTGCAGGTTCGATGCCTCCGTCAAGATACAATGCTCCGACGATCGCCTCGAACACGTCCGAGACAATGGAATCCCTGTTGCGTCCCCCTGAAGAATCTTCGCCTTTACCGAGAAGAATGAACTTTCCGAGGTCTAATCCCTGCTTCGCACAATATGCAAGAGTAGGCTCGCAAACAAGCGAAGCACGGAGCTTCGTCATGTCGCCTTCCATCATCTCCGGATGCTCTCTGTAAAGGAATTCACTGACCGTAAGCTCGAGGACTGCATCACCGAGGAACTCAAGCCTCTCGTAATCATCATGCTTATTAAGCTTCATCTCATTCGCATACGAGCTGTGGGAAAGTGCTCTTATTATGAGGGCGCTGTCGCTGAACTCATAATCTATGAGTTTCTGAATTTTAGTATATCCCCCGTTAATATTCATTTTCCCTCCTATCTCCTATGTTGACCCTGCATAAAATAGAGTTCCGCTTCCGGAACTCTATCGGCCGAATGCAAAAAATAAGATATACGTCAGCTTATCGCATTCTTGATCTGTTCGATCGCATCAGCAACGGTAACGATCGATTCAGCGTTATCAGCATCTATTTCAATGTCGAATTCTTCCTCGACGCCCATAATGATCTGGTAAACATCAAGAGAGTCCGCACCGAGGTCATCAATGAACTTCGTGTCCATGGTGATCTCGCTCTCATCCACGTTGAGCACCTCTGTGATGATTTTTTTAAGCTTTTCGAGTTCCATAACAATATCCCTTTCTATTCATCCTTTATTATTATCCGGTCAGCTATGCGCTGGCTGATGTTCTGCGTTTTGAATGTCTCGCACTGCTTTATCGCATTACTTATTTCTTTGCTCGTGGCGTTTCCGTGAACCTTCACAACAAGTCCGTTCAGTCCGAGAAGCGGTGCTCCGCCGTATTCCGTGGCATCGAATGTCTTCATCACGCCCTTCAGAGACGGCTTTATGAGAAGTCCTCCGAGCTTTCCGGTAAAGCTGCTCATAAGAGCTTCCTTTATCGTCTTAAGCATCATCTTGCCGACGCCTTCATACATCTTGAGTATGACATTTCCGACGAAAGCCTCGCAGACTATGACATCCGCGCCTCCGTTAGGTATCTCCCTCGCCTCGATCGAACCTATAAAGTTGATGTCGGGACAGTTCTTGAGAAGCGGGAATGTCTCCTTTACGAGCATGTTGCCCTTTTCTTCCTCGGCTCCGATGTTGACGATCGCAACCTTCGGATTTTTCACGCCGATAACATGCTCCATGTAGATGCTTCCCATTTTAGCAAACTGGACAAGATGCGAGCTCCTCGCATCGACATTCGCCCCGCAGTCGATTATGAGAGATACGCCTTTTTCCGTCGTAGAAGGAATGAGCGGTGCAAGCGGCGGACGTTCCACACCTCTGATCCTGCCGACTATCAGCTGCCCTCCTACAAGAATGGCACCTGACGAACCCGCAGAAACAAATGCATCGGCCTTCTTCTCCTTAACCAGAGCAAGACCCTTTACTATGGAAGAGTCCTTCTTGCGTCTTATCGCCATAACCGGCGCTTCTTCAGTAGAGATGACTTCTTCCGCATTCTCGATGAAAAGACGGTCTGAGGGATAGTCTTTTCCAGTAAGCGCATCTTTGATGTCCTGCTGCCTGCCGCACAGGGTTATCTTTATCGATTCCGAATCCGACAGTGCGGAAAGTGCTCCCTTTACTATTTCTTCAGGGGCATTATCGCCGCCCATCGCGTCTAGAACAACGTGTACCATACAGTCTCCCAGCGCATGTTTATTTGAAACCTATAATACTATACATGACATGTCTGTAAAAATCAAATAAAAAAACCACGGGAAAACCCGTGGTAATTTCTGATGAAAAATCAGTCCTGGCTGATGATCTCCTTCTTATTATAAGAACCGCAAGCCTTGCATACTCTGTGGGGAACCATGAGTGCTCCGCACTTGCTGCATTTAACTAGCGTAGGAGCGGTCATTTTCCAGTTCGCTCTTCTTCTATCTCTTCTTCCCTTGGAAGACTTATTTTTAGGACAAATTGACATAATTTACACCTCCTTTTCAAGGATGTTTCGGTAACGCACTTGAAAATTATACATAGACCGCGGGGGTTTGTCAACAACAAAATGACAGAGAATACCCCGTCAGTATTAAAGCAGCTGCGCCTGTACTGCGGTAAGTGCCACTACTCCCACGATATCATCGGCATCGCATCCTCTCGACAGGTCATTTACCGGTCTTGAAAGGCCCTGGAGCATCGGTCCGTACGCCTCTGCCTTCGCAAGTCTCTCAACTAGCTTGTAGCCGATGTTGCCGGCATCAAGGTTCGGGAAAATGAGCACGTTGGCCATGCCGCCGATCTCAGAGTCGGGTGATTTATGCCTTGAAACGGCCGGAACGATCGCAGCATCCGTCTGAAGCTCTCCGTCAAGGAGCAGCTGAGGATATTTCTCTTTAGCGATCCTCGTAGCCTCAACAACTTTATCAACCAGCGCATGCTTCGCGCTTCCCTTCGTTGAATGCGACAGCATACCGATTATAGGTTTTGCACCGACAAGTGATGTGAAGCTCTTTGCCGAAGTGTTCGCAATGCTTGCGAGCTCTTCTGCGGTCGGATCCTGATTGAGTCCGCAGTCCGCGAAAAGGAATGTTCCGTTCTCACCGTATTCGCAGTTGGGCACATCAAGGATGAAGAATCCTGATACAAGGTCAACTCCCGGCGCGGTACGCAATATCTGAAGCGACGGTCTTAAAACATCTGCAGTTGCGTGGCAAGCTCCCGCTACCATTCCGTCTGCATCGTTCATCTTTACCATCATGACGCCCCACATGAGGTTGTCATTGTGAAGACGCTCCCTTGCCTTCTCAAGCGTCATTCCCTTCTTTTCGCGGAGCTCAAACAGTTTCTGAGCATATTCCTCGAATTTATCGCTCGTCTCCGGATCCACTACTACGATCTTTGAAAGATCGAGCTCAAGCCACCTTGCACCGTCCATGATCTTTTCTTCTTTACCGATCATAATGAGGTTAGCGATGCCTTCCTCGAGTATTTTCGATGCGGCGATCAGCGAGCGCCTGTCGTTGCTCTCGGGAAGAACGATAGTCTTTATATCCTGTTTTGCACGTTCTTTGATTGTTTCAATGAAATTCATAGCAATACCTCCTCTAGCTTCTCCCAAAAGCCGCAAAAACGCCTATAAGTATTTTGCGGCATAAAATATTATAGCGCCCGCATATTTTGTATACAAGGGAAAAATGACATCAGATTGTTCCAAATCACGAACATCAGATGATAATGAGCTCGCGCGCGAAATCGTGAACAGGTTCCTTCCCGAACTTGAACGTGCAAGCTCTGTCATAGAGATTTGCCGCTTTAATATCTTTGTTGAATACATAAAGAGCCTCTTCATCGAGATAAGAGGCGGCATCTCCTGCCTTGCTTATCACAGGTACCACGCAGTTTTCCTTTATCTGCGAAAGAAGCGCGGCGGATGATTTTCGAAAGCCGAGTATCCTGGCATAAGGAACAGTGCATTCATCAAGTTCAAGGGGGTAATCCTCTTTCCTGATCTCAAGAAGAAGGTGCACAAGCGCCCTGTATATCCGGCTCTTCGTGTATTCCTTCGAATGGATCATGTCAGCAAATCCCTCATAGTTACTGTACTTGCCGATATGCGACCTGATGCGCCCGGCAATATTCGCTGATACATCCATGTAATCCGACAGGCTCCTGCCCTCGTATTCCTCGGCTTCGATAATAGTGCTCATTATCGTATAGAGCTGGATCGAGAAATCGTCGGGCCTTATCGGATATTCTTTACCTGCCATGCTCTCGAGCTTCCTGTACACATACTTCGGAACCAGATGTGCGAACGGTTCGCGCTTCATGATCTTATGTCTTATCGAATATGCCGAAAGAGAATCGCCGTCCTTTTCGAAATATCCTCCGCCGGTCCTTTTTATGCATACAGTTTCGATTCCCGAGTTCAGCATGTGAAGCGACTTGATGTAGCGCACAGCGAGCATATCGTTTGACGCCGACTCATTGCCGGTCACTGTGGCATAAGCCTTCGCATAGGACATGCCTTCCTTCAGAAGCTTCGTTATCTTATATTTCTTTGTTGTCTCGGAATCTGATCCCTGAGAAAGTATGTGGAGTCCCGGATCGTGCGTCTCGGTAAGTCCCGCACACGATCTCAGCATTTCCGGATCGCCGCATTCACTGCCGAAGCATATGCTGTCAACACATCCTAGGCTGTCTATAAGAGATACCGCGCCGAATGCAAAATAGTCCGCCGAAGCAGTCGCATACATTACAGGGAGCTCTATAACAAGATCGGCGCCGCCCATAAGGGCGAACGCCGCACGTGAATACTTATCGCAAATCGCAGGAAGGCCGCGCTGCACGAAATTGCCGCTCATAACCGCAATTATATAGTCCGCTCCGCTAAGGCACCTTGCCTCGCGGAACAGATATTCATGGCCGTTATGAAAAGGATTGAGCTCACATATGCAGGCACAGACCTTCATGATCTACCTCAGTTTCTGAAACTGTGAATCGGTGCGGGTATCCTTCCCTTTCTTGAAATGAACTCTTCGCATGAGAACGGATTGACCGCCATGACGGGGGCATGTCCTAAAAGCCCGCCGTATTCGACCACTTCGCCGACACTCTTTCCGGGTGCCGGACACAGGCGTACGGCCGTCGTCTTCTGGTTAACCATGCCTATTGCCATCTCATCGGCAATTATGCCGGAAATCGTTGATGCACTAGTATCTCCGGGAATAGCGATCATGTCAAGTCCGACAGAGCAGACGCACGTCATAGCCTCGAGCTTCTCCAAAGTCAGCGCGCCGGCGGTTACAGCATCTATCATTCCCTGATCCTCTGACACAGGAATGAATGCCCCGCTGAGGCCCCCAACATACGAACTTGCCATTACTCCGCCCTTTTTAACCTGGTCGTTCAGAAGCGCAAGAGCCGCCGTAGTACCCGGAGCTCCTGCTCTTTCAAGTCCCATCTCGCACAGTATGTCGGCAACAGAATCGCCTATTGCCGGCGTCGGTGCAAGAGAAAGATCGACTATTCCGAACGGAACGCTGAGGCGCTCCGAAGCTTCCTTTGCTACGAGCTGTCCGACTCTCGTGACTTTGAATGCGGTCTTCTTTATCGTTTCGCACAGTTCTTCAAATCCCTGTCCCTTCGTCTCAGCAACTGCACGCTTTACGACACCGGGACCGGAAACGCCGACATTGATCACGGCATCTCCTTCCGTGACGCCGCAGAAAGCCCCCGCCATGAACGGGTTGTCATCAGGCGCATTGCAGAAAACAACGAGCTTCGCAGGCGATATAGCCGACTTCTCGGCGGATTCCTTGATTATCCGTCCCATGAGCCTGACGGCATCCATATCTATACCGCACCTCGTCGAGCCCACGTTAACGGATGAGCATACAAGAGAAGTTGTAGCGAGCGCATCAGGAATCGATTTTATGAGATTCCTGTCCGCCTCAGTCATTCCTTTTGAGACGAGCGCAGAATAACCTCCGAGAAAATTGACTCCAACCGCTTTTGCGGCCCTGTCAAGGCTCAACGCTATCTTGACGAAATCATCCGGCGTATGTGCCGCATTAGCCCCGACGAGCGATATCGGTGTGACCGATATTCTCTTGTTCACAATGGGAATGCCGAACTCAAGCTCTATCTCTTTTCCGACCGAGACGAGGTTTTTTGCCACGCGGGTGATTTTCGCATAAATGTTGTCGCTAAGTTCATTTAAATCTGAGGAAACGCAGTCGAGAAGGCTGATCCCGAGCGTGATCGTCCTCACGTCGAGATTCTGTTCCCCGATCATCTTATTTGTTTCGTTGACTTCATATGTATTGATCATCTTATCACCTATATCCTGTGCATCGACTCGAATATCTCTTCTCTCTGGCAATGGATGACGACACCGATCTCTTCGCCGATCTGAACGAGCTCGTTAGAAACATCGGCAAAAGGCTTCGCGCTCTCGTTCATATCCACGACCATCATCATATTGAAGTATCCGTTGACTATAGTCTGTGATATGTCGAGAATGTTTATCCTGTTGTTCGCAAGATACGTACAGACTTTCGCGATTATTCCGACCGCATCTTTACCCACGACTGTGATTATGGTTTTTTTCATGATATCCTCCTGAAGATCATTTGAGAATTTTTCGGTATTCTATCCGCTTCCGAACTGTATATACAATGTCATTTTCAGACTGCTATGGGCTGTGAGACTTCTGATCTTGATGCAACTCTTATGTCAAAATCAGACGGAGCATATTCGCTGTCATCCATCAGTATCTCGACCCTGACCGCTTCATACGCGAGCTCCGCAAGATTGTTCTCCGCGCTTAAGTGTCCGAGCACAACTGACTTTAAGTCATCGTGAAGAAGCTGACAGAGCAGCTGTCCGCATTTCTCGTTCGACAGATGGCCTTTGTCGGAAAGGATCCTCTGCTTCAGCATGTACGGATATCTGCCGACCTGGAGCATGTTGACGTCGTGGTTCGCTTCAATGAAAAGTGCATCCACGCCCGAAAATCCCTTGATTATCTTATCAGAATACGTTCCGAGGTCAGTACAGACTCCGACCGACCTGTTTTTGTTCTCTATTCTGTAGGCAACGGGTTCATTGGCGTCATGGCTTACTTCAACGGGCTTTATCAGAAGATCGTCTATCGCAAAAGGATCGTCCGCTCGGATCTCAGTAAAAAGCTCAGAGTTTACTGCCCCGAGATATTTCTGCCCCATAATGCCTTCGATCGTGCCGCGCGTGGCATACATCGGAAGGTCATATCTCCTCGAAAGAACGCCGACTGATGCGATGTGATCGCTATGCTCATGTGTTATGAGAAGAGCGCTCAGGTCGCTTACCGAAAGCCCGAGCTTTGCTAAGCCCTCCTCGATCCTCCTGCCGCTGATTCCGGCATCGATTATTACATGCGTGTTGTCCGAGCCGACATAAATGCAGTTCCCGCTGCTGCCGCTCGCAATGCTGCAGATCCTCATTTCATACTCCCCTTTTATATCAACCTTGATTTCAAAGAAACCAGAACCATCAGAAGAACCTGTCTGCTATGATATCTACTGCCAGCTTATATCAAGGAAATCGCCCTCGTTGAGCGGCTCCGAGAAAATGGCTTTGTGGCCGTTCAGCATAGTGACGATGCCTTTGCCCGCGGGACGGTTCTTCAGGTCGAAGTCGATGTAGTCGAATATGTCAACAAATACATACTCGGACTTATTGTTCATCATCACAGGATCGCCGTTTACGAATACGGTGACTGTCTTGTAATTCTTTGCCTCTTCACGGAGTCTTTCTTCTTCCTTCTGCTGCTTGTATTCGATGTATTCCTCGTCAAGCGTGCCGTCGTCTGCATATTCGCTGTTCTCAAGCGATTCGGCCTCAACGGCATCCTCATAGTTCTCTATCTTTTTCTTTTTGACCTTCTGGTTGACGCTCGCCTTAGCGCTCTCGGCTTCCTCTTCTGAAACATCCGAGAGAGTCAGCTCCTCCATAGTCCATATCACGGAGAAATTGTCATAGCACTTCGTATCCCTGTCAGCCTTCTTATTGTTGACGTATATGTTCATTTCCGGATTGAGCAGAACATCCATGAACTCGATGATCTGCGAAACCGTATAGTAGTTGAGCATCTTGATGTCATCGCCGGAACGTATGTCATAGAACTCGGACTGAAGATTTCCGTTGACCTCTGCAAACTTCGGAAGCTCGACCTTCTTATCGTTCACGATGACTGAGATCGTGCTGCCGTATTCAAGGAGTGAACCTATCGTTGCGGCCGCCGCCTCTCCTTCCGTCGATTCATCTACCGTGATGCGGTCCCCGGCAACTATCGATGCCGTAAGGCTCACTTCTTTTCCGTTGAGCTTGATGCATGCGCCTTCACCGACTTCGCCGCGGATCATGTGCGGCTTGCCGTTGACGATGAAGTTAAGCTCCGGACCGCGCTTGGGGAACAGGCCTTCATTAGGGAATCCTGCCTGCATCGCGGCATCCGCTATAGTAAGGTGCCCGTTGTCATAAAGCTTGATGCGCTTATCGTTGAAAGTCACGAAGATGAAATTGTTCTTCTGATCATAGAAATTCAGGCAGATTCCGACAGGAGTGACATACGTGCTGTCAAGCACCGCACCGCTGAACTGATAGTCGACTTCCTTCAGGACCTCCTCGCCGCGAAGGGCCACGCGCTCTGCCATGATGCCCATTTCCTTTGCAAGAGCATCTGTGAATCCTGTTATCTTGCCGCCTCCGCCGACAACGAAAACCGCGGAGACCGGCCTGTCGCCGTTAAGCTCCTTGATCTTGTCGGATACGTCCTTCGTGATGTCGGCTATAACTCCCTCGGCAATCTTATGCACTTCCTTGGGCTCTATCTTATGCTCTAAGCCCATGATATCAGTGAATTTTATCGGGGCTTTCTTGCCTGAATCGATCTTCACATGCTCCGCTTCGTTGAAATCAAGAAGGAGCGCGGATGCGATCGCTTCCGTCAGCTCATCTCCCGCCTTAGGTATCATGCCGTAGGCAATGATGCTTCCGTCCTTTGTTACCGATATATCGCTCGTGCCCGCGCCGACATCGACAAGCGCTATGTTCAGCATCCGATACATGTCGGGAATCGCCGCGGTCATCGCCGCTATAGGCTCGAGAGTAAGATTCGCGACTTCAAGATCCGCTATCTCAACTGCTTTGTAAAGTCCGTCGACAACATCATCCGGAAGAAATGTCGCGATCAGGTCGACCGAAATGCTCGTCGCTTTATGCCTCTCGAGCGTAGTTATCGCATATCCGTTCAGGTAGTATTTCACGACCGTATAGCCTACGCAGTAGAATTTCAGATCCGTATTGTTTGCTGCCTGGAAATCCTCGTACGCCTTCTCAACGCCGAGCATCTCGAGCGTGTAAACATGCTCCGCGTCTATCGTCGTCTCCTCAGGAAACTCCAGCGTCGCAGATGAATTTATCGTCTTCAGCACTCTTCCTGCGGCCGCAATGCAGACTTCATGAAGCTGTTTGCCGATGATCGCCTCAAGATCGGATTTAACATCATTGATCGTATGTCCGACCTTTTCAATGTCATGGATCTGCCCGTCGAGCATCGAGCGGGTCTCGTGCTGCCTCTCGCACTGCGCCACGACATGGAACGTTTCCCCCGTTCTGTAGCCGACCGTGCCGACAACGCTCCTTGTTCCGATGTCCAGTCCGAAAACAAGATTTCCCGGATTCTTCTTTCTCTCAGTCACCCTCATACCTCACTGTATTTCATAAGATTTCAGACAATCGTTTTTTTGTCTCTTCAAGGCTATTGCTGTTGTCGATGACGACGCTGCAGTGCTTTCTGAACACGTCATCGCTTGACTGCGAAGCCATTATCCCATCAATTTTCGCATCAGAATAGCCGCGGCTCTTCTTTAGCCGCTTTCTTCTGACCTTCTCGTCGGCGTACACGTACCATAGCTCGTCGACGATTTTCTCATATCCGTCCTCGATAAGAAGCGCGGCCTCGATGAAGAAATAGTCTGCAGTCCCTTTAGCGGCAGTGTCTTTTATCATCTGTTTTATGCGCTTTTTCACCGCAGGATGCACAATGGCATTGACATCTGACAGAAGTTTTCCGCCTTCGGCGAAAATCATTTCCGCCATTTTTCTGCTGTCTATCTCCCCGTCTTCTCCTAGAACTCCCTCTCCGAGAAGGGCAACGAGCGGTTCATAGCAGATCTCGCCGCGCATCTCCAGGGACTTTGCAAGTTCGTCTGCCCTTATGATGACGCAGCTGCACATCCCCTTGATGAGATTCAGCACTTCTGATTTTCCGGCCCCAACTCCGCCTGTTATGCCTATTGTTTTCATTTTGCGCTGTACCAGCTGTCGCCGGTCGATGTTTCCACTATCATCGGTACGGAAAAGCTTACCGCACTCTCCATCTCTTCCTTGAGGATCCTCTCGGCAGCTTCTGCCTCCGAAACCGGGGCTTCAACGAGAAGCTCATCATGAACCTGAAGTATCACGCGCGATTTCAGCCCTTCACTTTCGAGCCTGTTCTTGACCTTTATCATCGCTATCTTCATGATATCGGCAGCAGTACCCTGTATCGGGGCATTCATTGCAACTCTTTCGCCGAAAGATCTCTGCATGAAATTCGAGCTTTTCAGCTCAGGAAGCGGACGGCGCCGTCCGAACTCGGTCAGGACATACCCTTTCTTTTTCGCTTCCTCAACGCCTCTGTCAAGGTATTCTTTTACTTTCGGGAACGTGCGGAAGTATTCCTCGATGAATTCCTTCGCATCCTTTCTCGATATGTTAAGGTCCTCGGAAAGCCCGAATGCACTGATGCCGTATATGATCCCGAAATTGACCGCCTTAGCGTTCGTACGCATCTGCTTCGTAACATCAGAAAGCGGTACATGGAAAACCTTCGACGCGGTTATCGCATGAACATCGGCACCGGAACTGAACGCTTCAATGAGCGAAGCATCCTCGCTCAGGTGCGCCATTATACGGAGCTCGATCTGCGAATAATCGGCATCTATGAAAAGGCAGCCTTCCTCGGGAACGAAATATTTCCTGATAAGCCTTCCCTGCTCCATTCTCGCCGGGATGTTCTGAAGGTTCGGCTCCGTGCTCGATATCCTGCCTGTCGCGGTTATCGTCTGGTTGAACGTAGAATGTATCCTTCCGTCGGCGCCGGCAAATGCCGCAAGGCCGTCGGTATATGTGGACTTGAGCTTTGCGATAGCGCGGTACTCTAAAATCTTTGAAACGAACGGATAATCTGGAGCGAGCTTCTCAAGTACATCGGCCGCAGTCGAGTATCCTTTCTTTGTCTTCTTGCCTCCGGGTATCTGCATCTTCCCGAACAATATCTCGCCGAGCTGGACCGGAGAATTGATGTTAAACTCCTCGCCTGCTAAGTCATGTATTTCCTTTTCAAGCTCTCTTATCTGCGCCGCGAGCGTCTCTCCGTATGATATGAGCTGCGCACTTTCCAGTTTTATGCCTATCCGTTCCATATCGTACAGGCAGGGTATCAGCGGCATCTCGATCTTCGCAAAAAGATCGCTCATTCCGAAACCAGCCAGTCTCGACATGACTGCGTCACGGGCGGCAGAGCATACATATGAAACCGTGCAGGAATACTCCATCACCTCATCGGGCATGATCATCATGCTTTCAGCGATAGTGCTCTTGCCGAAAATCTCCGTCCTGCTCTTTATGACGAGATTGCAGTATTCGTTCGCGACATCCTCGATCGCATAATCATTCTTGAGCGGATTGCACAGATAAGCCGCAACGCATATATCGGTCACATGCTCTTCAAAGAAGCTGCATCCGCCTAAGTCAGGAAGCAGCGGGAGCTGTGATTTTATGTCGAAAGTACAGATATCCGTTCCGCCTTCTTTTACGGACCGAACGAAACTGCGGCCGAGCTTTTCGAGGTTCCATTCCCCCGATGCCGGTATGTATGCCGTCCTGTCCTTTGTAAATGTTACGGAAAGCCCTGCCTCGCAGATGAAGAACGAAACGTACTCGGCATCCTTTATGTCTTCCATAACAGAAAGAGGATCATCCGGACGGATAAACGTTTCCCGGTACGAGCTGTCTACGGATGCCGCGGCTTTCTCGAACTTAGCGAGCATGTTCTTGAAGCCGAGCTCTTTAACGATGACATAAGCATCATCAGTGTATATGTCGCCGAGCCTTGCATCATCAAAATCAAGCTCTATGTCCGCATTCACCTCTATGGTCGCAAGCTTCCTTGAAAGGATCGCCATATCGAAGTTTTCGGTAAGCGTTTCGCGGACCGATTTTTTCGTGATCTCCGGGATATGTTCCTTGAGATTGTCTATATCGTGATATTCCTTTAAAAGCTCTGTGGCAGTCTTCTCGCCGATCTTCGGAACGCCGGGAATGTTATCGGACGAATCACCCATGAGCCCTTTAAGTTCGATTATCTGCGAAGGCGTAAGTCCGTATTTATTGATAACATCTGCAGTATGATAATCCTCTATTTCCGTCTTGCCGCCTTTAGTCTTCGGTATGCGGATCAGTATCCTGTCAGTCGCTATCTGAAGAAGATCACGGTCTCCGGAAACAAGCGTCACGTCAAACCCTTCAGCTTCACCGCGCTTTGCGAGCGTACCGAGAATATCATCGGCTTCAAGCCCGCCCTTTTCCATCGTGGTGATGTTCATGGCCTTAAGAAGTTTCTTGAGCACGGGAACCTGCTCGCGCAGTTCATCCGGCATCCCCTTCCTTGTGCCCTTATATGCCTCATACATCTTATGGCGGAAAGTCGGCTCGTGCACGTCGAATGCGACGACGAGGTAATCCGCGTTCTCCTCGTTGAGTATGCGGAACATTATATTGAGAAAGCCATAAATCGCATTCGTATGAAGGCCCTGCGCATTCGTAAGATCGGGCAGTCCGAAGAATGCCCTGTTTATTATGCTGTTTCCGTCTATAAGAACAAGTTTTGCCATAATGCTCCCTAAAAAACTATGCCGAAGAAATGAGACAGGAACCCGAAAACCTCATACACGATTATTATCATCGAAACTATCTCGAGTATCCTGAGAACGTCCTCATTGAAATAATGGAAATACATCGCACGCTTCGTAAGTTTTATCTTCTGCGCGAGCTCATCCTTCAAGTTTATCGCCTCACCGTTCTCAAGCCTGCCGAGCGCTTCTGCGATCAGGTATTTTATCTCGAGCTCCTCATAGCAGTCGGGACAGCTCTCGACATGCGTCAGGAACTGCCAGAGATGTTCCCCTACGAGCTTGTTCTCTATGAAGGCGTTCATATTCTGTTCGCAGACGTCGCAGTCAATGTATTCCATAAATCACCCGCATACAACAACATGTGGTTTAGACATACTCCACCCAATACTAAGTATTGTACCTTCTTTTTCTTTTTCAGGCAAGTAGAAAACGGCTCCCGACAAAAGTCGGAAGCCGCCAGCTTATACGAAACATATTATTATTTAATGAATGTGCTCTTCTGCGGAATCCTGCCTGATAACTGAACAACATCCCATTTTGCATCTTCGATTCCAGGAGCCTTTACGGTTATCATTGCCGCAGGCATGGCTTCTGATACGGTCACTTCACAGACAATGGGTCTTCCTTTTTCAACTTTTTCAGAAACCTTCTGCGTATCGTCGGGAATTGTCGATTCTATCGTTATTTCTGCGTCATCCACGAGCGGTACGACAACAACCTTGTCGAGCGCACCCTCCTTGAATGTCAGCGTATTATACATTCTGTCAAGCATAGCCTCCGGAGGATTGACGATAATAAGTGCCGAAGCATCTCCTGCGAGGTCTTTCAGCTCTCTCCACTGCTGCCCTCCTCCGAGCCAGTACTCATAATAAGCGAGCACCGCACGGTCGCACGGCTCATATGCGTAATCCTTCACGTATTCTTTCAGCCGTCCGATCTCATCCGTTACCCTGATAGTCACACTGACTGTCGTTTCATCTTTAATATCGATCCTTCCGATCTGCCCCTCATCGACATAAGCGATCATATTCCCCCAGAAGTCATATATAGCGTTATCCCTTGCGTATACGGCAGTAGAGAGATCATCATCGAGCCAGGTGAGCTGTGCTCCCTCGATCTCATATTCAAAATATCCTATGTCGCCGTTTGATATGCTATAGAATTCGTAAATGCTCTTTTCCGGGTTGATATGACATTCCACGGCGATCCAGTCACCTATGCGCATGCAGTCTACGATGGCATCGGTTGCCGCCACATAATCCCGCATGTCAATGGCGAAATCGTTGATGGTAAAGATCGTACCGTCATACGTGAACTCCGGATCAAGTCCCCACAATTCATACACGCCGTACATTTCGATATCGACATCATGGAGCTCTTTTACGTTCCCCTTATCATCGGTTTTGGCCACGCACATAAAGAGCGGATATCCGCTGTTCCATGCCGCAGTATCCAGAATATGCGAAAGATCTGTATTATCCGTCAGCGGATAGTATGCGATGCCGATATCTTCCTTCTCGGTGAAATATCCTCCCATGAACTTCCGGTTGCTGTATTCGTCCACCGTCTCGAATTCATGCATGTTCATAGGCTGCAGCCAGACACCGTCGCCGTCATCATCGATCTCCCATGCCCAAGCATAAAATCTGTCATCAGCTATCGCTTCTGCGTCAGAACCGGTACCGCCTTTTCTGTAGAAAAGCCAGTCATACGGCCATGCCCCTATCTCATCCGATTCGGCATTCGTATTGAACGCATACATCGAGACGGCTGAATCGCCGTTGCCGATCTCTTTTAAGTAAAGATAATCCTCATCAGGAAACGAACCTATATGGAACGATCCGCCCGTTCCATTGCTGTAAATATCCTCTGCCAGCGCAAGTTTTCCCCAGTCTGAAAATTCAAGATTGAATCCGTCGGGTGCATCGCCTTCTTCAGACAGCAGGTTTGTAAACGATAACGTTCCTTTTCCGCATGCTCCATCTGATATTCTCGTAAACTCAAAAGACCCATCGGCCTTTATAGAAAGCGTACCGAAATCCTCTCCGTCGTCGCAATCGAGCAATGTCCAAGTGCCTGCAAGAAATCTGCGTATGCCTTCTTCGCTTCCAAGATCTGCTTCCCTCTTCTGTTCTGCAGAATCATTTTCTTTTATATCATTTTCAGCCGTATCGGAAGAAACCGCAGGTTTTTCGGTTTCGGCAGGCTTTTGCGTGTCGGCCGGCTTCCCCGAGCAGCCCGCAAGGCAGAGCATGCATATAAGTGCTGCAAGCGATTTTCTCTTCATCTTCCCAGTTCCTCCCTAATTCAGCATATCCAATCCGTCTGGTACAACTACATCAGATATCAGCTTGCCGCCGGTAAAAGTCATAGGAGTCTTACCGCCTTCCATCTTCTCCTTAACAGGTACATACTTGTATGTTTTATCATCATATCTGTACCATGTCTCATTCCAGCCTTTCGTGCCCATAGTCAGGCCTTCCATTATCGTTCCGTCCGGGTATATCTCGGCGATCGCCCTGTAGGGAACACCATATGCATATACAGCATCACCCTCGTTCGAATAAATATCAACCGGATCATTGTAATATGTTATTATCAGCTCATCATAGCCGTCTCCGTTCACATCCTTATAGACGTATCTGACCTCACTGTTGTCTGTCGAATAAGGCCATCCGTGCTGCACGAGCGCCGTCCGGGATTCATATTGTTCCATCTCCTCCCATGACTTTCCGCTCTCCTGAAGCTGTTTGTACCAGTAGAGTATTCCGCAGTATGGCTCCCATTCCTCTTCAGTATCAGAGCTTTCTTCATCGGCAGGCTCAGCAGTATCCGTACCATCCGTAAGCCCTTTCAGTTCACGGAGCACTTTCACTCTGCTCATCCAGCCGATCTCGGACAGAGGCTCGCCCTCAATGCCATCTGTGGCATCATCGAGCAAGTGCTTGTATTCATCTTCTGTAACTGTTCTGTTGTTCCAGCTCCATTCGCCGTGCTCTAACGGATCGTAGTTTTCATCAAATTCTACAGACCTGTCCGTGTAGAAATATCCGCTATCCCTAAGCTCGATCTTTCCGTTCTTCATCGTATAAATATTGTCAGCAGGTTCGCCGAAAGGCGCAAAAAACATGCTTTCATGAAGTATTCCCTTGCCCGGAAGATAAAGAAGCGTTCCACGGTATCCGCCGGCGCCTGCAACCCCGTCAGAAAGTTCGTCGTTTTCAAACGTCCTGTCGCCGTCATGACCGACAATCATGTACGGCTGCATGCCGGGATCTAACCGTTCACCGTCTATATTGGTCGCTAGAAGTTCATATATTTCGTCTCCGTCAAGATCGAGAAGCGCAAAAGCATCCCATTTTTTCGGATCGGCATCAGAGACTATATCATAGAACTCGCGGTATATTTTCGCGCCGGGCAGTTCCTTGACCGGCTCTTCTTCGTCCTCTGCTTCTTCATGAGCTTTTACTTCCTCTTCTTTTTCTTCTTTCTCTTCGCTTGCTTCTTCCTCGGCAGGAGTTGACTCTTCCGGCGCTTCAACAGTTACGGAATCAACGGATGCTCTGGCGCATCCTGCGAAAATCATTCCGCACAGTATAAAACAGATGATCAATATGCTTATTCTTTTGCTCACAGCTAACCTCCGCAGTATTATATGGTCGATTTTCTTAATTATATAATTTCATCTGTTCATTTACTACCACCAAAAAGTATGTAATTGAATCATGCTCATGTATATGTTAAGATATGGTTTGTTGCGGATGTGGCGGAATGGCAGACGCAGCAGACTCAAAATCTGCCGTAGGCAACTACATGTGGGTTCAAGTCCCACCATCCGCATAAACTGAGGTTCAGCCTTTGGCTGAACCTCAGTTATTTGAGCATATCATAAAAAGGCATGCCGTAAATGGCATCAGATCACCGCAGGAAGGTACTTCCTGTTCTCATCCTCAATGACTTTCTGTATCCAGTCCTTATCCATGATGTTGTCGAATGCTTCTGCAACGGCCGATTCATCCGCGAAATTCTCGAACTCGAACTTCTTTTCTTCAAGCAGTTTTGTCATCTCATCATCAACCGTTCCGGGACAGAGAAGATGATACACGAGAACGTTCCTGACCTGTCCCATCCGATACACACGTGAAAGCGCCTGCCATGTAAGACTCGGCTTGATCTGAGGCTCGCAGAATATGACTATGCTCGCGGCCTGTATGTTGAGACCTATGCCGCCTGCCTGAATCTGGCAGACTATAACGGCTCCGCCTTCGGCCTTCGCGAAACGGTCCAGCAGACCCTGCCTGCCCTCGATCTTCGTATCGCCGCTTATGACGCCGATGCATCTATCTCCGAGTGCCGTGCTGACTTTACCGACAGTCTCACGGAAAAATGAATAAACGACAGCCTTTCTTCCCTCATCAATGGCTTCATCACACAGTTCTATAAGACGCCTCGCCTTTGCGCTGTTTTCCATGTCATCCTGCAGGAATGACAGTCTTCTCATCTTCATGAAGCTGCGGTCTCTTACGGCCATAATATATTCATCTCTGTCGAGATCGGTCATTTCGCACCATTCGATCTTCTCCTCCATCGAAGGAAGTTCCTTCAGAACCTGTTTCCTCGTTCTTCGCAGGTACATCGGAGAGAGCTTTTCCTTGAACTCGGACAGGTGGCTTATATGCGCCATGCTCCGCACGGCCGCTTCCATGTCCGGACGTATGAAGCTGATCAGGCTGCACATTTCTTCAACCCTGTTCTCGAGAGGGGTTCCAGTCATCATGACAATACGGTCGGATTCATTGTCGAGCCTTTTGATGTATTTTGTCCTCTGCGCATCCGGATTTTTCATGTAATGCGCTTCATCAACGATCAGCATCGCAAGCTTCATCTTCTCATCTATCTTATCAACGATCTTCCCGAGAGATTCATAGTTCGTAATCGCCGCGCCACCGTTTTCCTTCCAGATGGACAATGTATCTTCAAGTTTCTGTCCATGCAGGATATAAGCCTCTATGTCAGAAAACTTTCCTATTTCCCTGGCCCAGTTTATAAGAATGCTGGCGGGACAGATCACGAGAAAATGGCATGTCCCATCAGATGATGATGCGACTTCTGACATCGCTGCAATCGCCTGTATAGTCTTCCCGAGCCCCATCTCGTCGCCAAGGAGAACATACTTCTGGTGGATTATATACTTAACACCGAACTCCTGATATGAACGTAAGTTTCCGGTAAAATGCTTAAGGTCAAGCACCTCAGCTCCGACCTCTTCCGCGAGAGCTGCCGGTATGCTGTCGTATACAAAACTCCTTCTTGACCTTGTTCCGTCGATCTTTTCAAGAAGTGCATAGAAGTCCGCGCCGTTAGCCTTGAAGGCTGTCATCGCCTCTTCATCAGACGTCTGAAGCGCTTCTTGATGCATATCGATGATATGAAGCAGCCTTTCAAAGAATGCTCCGGAACAAAAAGCGGAGACATCATCCGCCATCATGACAGTGCGCTCTTTCATCTGTGCTCCAGCGATCAGCCAGGTGAGCCCGTTCCTTACGATTTTCGCCTGGGTACATTTTTCGCGGAACGATTTTAAGTTAGATGCCGCATCCTCTGCATCCTTGCGCACTGTTTCGCATTTATTGTATTTATACAGAAGCGCAATAAGCTTTGCATTATCCGTCCCGGATTTCCCGTCATCCTCGGCCTCAAGCCTTATCGAATACTTTCCTGCAAGACTGTTCGCGAACTCAGCTACGATATGCCTGATGGATGCGACCTGCTTTTCTCCGATTCCCTCAACGCTCATCAGTTCCATGTCCGATGCTTCCGCCAGGCTACGAAGATCCTTATAGCCGGCATCAATGAGCGCCTGAACCCTTATGCCTGCTTTAGCGTTCTTCAGTTCTTCGGCCGAAAACTGCACAAGGGCGTCTTTTGCATATACGGCTCCGATGCTGTCGCAGATGCTCCTGATAGCTTCCGCCTGCTCATCCCTCTTGGCAAAGATCGCATCTAACGCGGCATCTGTTTGAGCGATGGTTCTTAAATTTGTCTTGAGCTCTTTGAAATCCGGTTTTATCATTGATCCTTTTTGTCTGATACGCTTAAAGCAAACAGACCCCGTCCTATGTTCACATATTACAGAAGAAGCTCTCGTCTGAGGGCTTCTTCCGCTTTAATAGTTAATATTGTTCAGTGAACGATAACAACCGTTCCGAGCGTTACCATGCCGTACAGCTGATTAGCTACTGACGGCGGTATGTTGACGCATCCGTGAGAACCGTTGCTTCTGTATATGTTGCCGCCGAAACTCCTGCGCCATGAGGCATCATGTATTCCGCAGTTGCCGCAGAATCGCATCCATCTGTTGACCCATACATGCCATGTAGGCCCTGAAAGGTATTTCCCGGGAACAAGACTGTTGATCGCGAACACGCCTCTCGGAGTGCTGTTTCTCGGTCCGCCCGTAACGCACGGCGTTGTGAGCACGGGCGCTCCGTTCACGAAATATGTAAGTATCTGGTTGTCCAGACTGACATCTATGTAGGTCATCCCATTTTCGGCAGCCTTCATCGAAGCTTCCTGTGCTGCGAGCGCAGCCTGCATGGCCTGTGCCTCTTCCGCCGCCTTCAGTGCGGCTTTCTGTGCTTCAGCCTGCTGTGCTGCCAATGCTGCAAGTGCTTGCTGCTGCTGTGCCGCAAGCGCCGCAAGTGCCTGTTGCTGCTGAATGGCCGCCTGCTGTGCGGCCTGCTGAAGAGCCTGCGCCGACAGAGCATCCTGCTGCATCTGAGCCATCTGAAGAAGAAGCGCATCATACTCGACCTGCTGCTGCACGGTCATAATGGGCGGTACTTCATCCGCACGCGCGCGGACCGGATTCATGATCAGTGCAAAAGCCGCCACGGCCGGCAGAAGCATTATAAGTTTGCGCATCATTCCCTTTACTGTTCTTTGATTCTCGTTCATTTTCCCTTTCCCCTGTCCATAAATTGCTTGACATATTATATCATAACCGCAAGGATCAGATTCTTTTTTCTGCCTCACGCAGTATTTTTACAATTATCGGCCCGAAAACATAGCATGAGATTATCTCTCCTGCAGCTATCGAGAAAGCCATAAGCCCGAGGACCGCGCCTTTTGATGTGGCCGAGCCCATCGTTACTATACCGTATCCGTAATAGAGAACGAACGGTATCACGACGGCATTTACGATGACCGTCGGGATCGGTATGAGCAGGCTGTGCTTGAAATCAAGGTTGTCACCGCATTTCTTCCTTATCGCGGATGCGATCGGCTTAGTGAGAAATACTGCGATGAGCGTGGCGAGCGATCCGAATACCATGTCTATCCACGATCCTGAGAACATGTTAGTGATAAGGCATCCGATGAACACACCCCAGACACCTGCCGGTGTGAAATATACTGTCATGCATAGCGCCTCCGCGACCCTGCACTGAATCTCAAGATATGAGAACTGATATGTCAGAAGCGAAAGAACGACATACAATGCCGCTATTATCGAAGCCTGTGCTATCAGCTGTGTCGTCATGCTCCCGCATTTGATCTTCTCTTTTATCATTTTCCTTTTCCTCTATATGTCCAGACTGTATTTTGTTCCGTATGCTTTCGGAAGATATCCGTTGAGGAACTCGAAAACCTCGTATCCCTCGTCGCTCTCATCCTTCTTCCGTTCATGCGTGCTTCTCGAGCAATGGTGAAAATCGTACAGCTGGCTGCCATCCTGTATCCTTATGACCGTGCGGTCATCCTCAGGCAGCTGCATCATCTCATCCGTAGTCCTGTTGTACCAGTGATGCGTCGCATAGAAGTACTGCGGCTGCTCATATTTCATAACCGCATATAATGCGGCATCCGGATCGTCCGGCATAGGGTCCATGTCATCCCAGCAGCAGTCCACTTCATACCACTCACCGTCGAGCCTTACTATGTTCCATGCGTGCGAACCCTGCTCAGAAAGGCTTCCGGACTCGCTGTCTGCATACCCGGAAACATATGCGGCGCATATTCCGGCCCTGCCGAGAAGATACTGAAAAGCACTCGCATAACCGCCGCAGACCGCCCGGTTCCTGCGTCCTTCGCTGTCCGCGACAAGAGCGCCGTAAGCTGTATACCCCAGATCCGTATCATCCCCGCTTCTTCCGATCAGGTCATGATCATAAGCCACCATATCTATCAGCTTGTCATGTATCTGCAGCTCGATATCTTCTTCTGGCGCCGAAAGGTCGATATCGCTCATGAACTCATCGGCCGCGCTTTCGAAATTTTCGATAAGCTCGTTCTCATCGGGATCTCCCGGGCCGAGCCTGAACGTGACCGTTGACAGAACGCTCGTCCTCAATCCCTTCATGCTTATCTGCCTTCCTTTTGAAGTCTCGAGGAAGAAGAACTCCGGATGATCCCGCTGCATCGCATGATAGATGAGAGAAAACTGTCCGCTGCGCCTCTCGAACTCGTAATAGTCCATCGTCAGCGTTCTTGAATATCCGCTCTCATCCTTGTGCATGACAAGATCATAGAATATCCTGTATATTTCCCTGTCCTCTTCGCTCATCGAATCATAGAACAGGCAGTTGTCAAAATCATATGCCGCGATCTCCGTATCATCAGATGCGGAAAGTTCAGATGGCATGTCAGAAGTTCCGATGCCCTGCCATCGCCTCACCGTAAAGAATATTACGGCAGCTGCGGCAATCGCAAACCCTATCGCTATTATCGGAAACAAGGACCAGTGATGTTGCTTCCGGGCCGCTTCTGCATCTTCGTCATCTCTAATATGGGAGAAAGCCCGGATATCTTTTTTCCTTATCCTCGAAGGCGCAGAAAGCTCATCCAGTTCATAAGACGGTTTTTTTATGATTTTCGGTTCTTTTATTTTTGGGGGTTCATCTGAGGATTCTGAAGGCAGCAGACGGTTCTCATCTTGCGTTTCCGGCTCCGCTTTGCTTTCTGCTTCCGAAAATACATCATCGCCTGATATGACCAATTCATTGTACTGTGCAGATGTTAGGCCGGACGGGACCATCCGGGCACCGCACCGCGGGCAGACGTTTTTGTTTACATCACCGAGATCGGTATATCTGCACTTTTCGCATACAACAACTATCATATGCCGTCAGCTGCGGTTGATGAAATGCATCTTTCCGGACATTCCGACCTTATACGGCATCTCGTCCTTCAATGTGTAGCATCTCAGCATCTGCTTCACCGTGCCCGATTCAACCTTTCCGCCGAGCTCCTTGACGTCCTCTGACAGAAGCTCGATCTGCCGCTGCATCGTCATCATCATCCGGGCCATGTTCCGCATGATGTTTACAATGTCATCATGGTTCTGGCTCACGAAATCTCCGAGCTCGTCTTCTGTGACTCGGAGCAGATAAAGGTCAGAATAGGACACTGCCGTGTAGATCGCGGGTTTTTTCAGAAGAAGCCCGAATTCACCGAAGCATGCCTGCGGACCGAGTATCCCGATCAATACCTCCTGATCAGTTTTGTATCCGGTGTAGAGCTCAACATTTCCCTCGACGATTTTGTACATATCGAGATTCACTTCACCCTCATTGATGATGACCGTATCACCGGGAACCCACATTATCCTTCTGTCGTTCAGCTCCATTTTCTCACCCCGTTTTCTTCTTCAGAGACATGTCATTACGGCAAACATTGACCTGCCGCTTTCTCTGTCATCCCGGATAGTTGAAGAATCCGTCAAACAGCTTCTTCACATCCGTACCGTTATAAGTCCATTCATATCCGTTCGTGCTTTCAAGCTCAAGCTTGAATTTCTTGCCTGACTTTCCGTTCAGCATCAGTGTGCTTTTCTTGATTTTTCTGTCATCGGATTCATCCTCATAATAGGCATTTTCCGCCTCAGGCTCGATGCTGACCGGCGTGAATATCTCTCCCTTGCGGATAGTACCCGCATCGGTCTTTATGTCTGTTGCGGCCGCGATGTCGTACATATGATTATCTTTCCCGTACATCCACTTTCCATCGATCGGCTTCGGAATTCCCAGAGAACTTATGCAGCACCTTGCATAGGTATCACGGTATCCGAGCGTGTAGTCAACCTGAAATACGTAAAAGTCAAGCGGATCGGTCATGACATGCCCGCTTCTGGTTTCAGTTGCATAGTAAACAACTTGCTGATCCGGATAGTCGTCTTCCTCGGTGACTTCATTCAGATTCCCGTACGACAGATCAAACACGCGCATGTACAAGCCGCCGTCATCAACAGCGCACTGCGTATAGATCAGACTGTCGCCCATCGGATCCTTCACAACCGTCATGAGCAGATCAGACGAATAGAAATTCTCGACACGGTTCAGAAAACCGTTGATCCCGAATGTCAGCACATCGATCTCGCCGTATTCGTTCATGCTCGGATATATGTTGATATCCGTATATTTTCCGTTGAACTCCGTGTCAAGTTTAACGGATGTTCCGAAAGCGCCAGAAACCGGAATCTGGTACGCATAACACTTCGGTACATCTGAAAACCCTTCAACGAACAGATCATCATGCAGGTTATACGGTATGAAGATCGGCACGGCATCCGCCCCGAAGTCCATAAGCGTGAAATTCACCGTGTTGTTGCAGTATATCGTCAGTCCATCGTAACCTATCGTCCACGAAAGCTTCTCATTGCTTATGAGATTCTTCGAGCTTATCTGTTTATGAAGCTCGTCAGAAGCCATCTTTGTTGTCGCATCCGGATATCCTTCGTCCTCGAGCACCTCTTCGATCGCATCCTCAAGATAGTATATGTCGGTTACAACGTCATCGAGCGCTAAGTCCTTACCCGTCTTCGGATCGATGTTCACGCCAACGATCGTCCTTTCGTTCTTCGCTATTCCGATACGGGATATTGCCGATGCATATGAGAAAGCTTTATCATCCGCCCTTGAAAGATATTTGTAGAGGCCGTATTCACACAGTCCGTGGAAATCATCACCTTCCTTCTGTTTGTAAGCCTCATAATCCTTGTCAGCTGTTTTACAGAAATCTCCGAACGCATTCTCAAGCTTTGCAGCATCCGCTTCATTTAGCGCATCAACCTTCTTCTTCAGTTCAGGATAGTCATCGCCTATGATGTATTTATCCGCGTTTCCGAGGCTGTACGGAGCTTTGTCCTCGAACTTGAATTCCCTGTCGAATCCGACCTGCATGATAGTATTTTCGCTGACAAGCGGCAGTTTCGCGTCTTCTTCCTTTGTGTTCACATGGGACGCGGCATCAGGGACATCCCCGTCGTATGTGAAATATTTCTCATCAAATATCTCGCTGTGGCTGCTGTACGGTATTTCAACGATCTGCGCGCCTGCGGCATACGAACCCATCGCATAGTCCTCAAAATACACCGTGATGCCGTCATATCCGAGAGACCATACCGGTCCGTCAGAGGATGCATCTTCCTTTATCCTCGCCAGAAGGTTTTCTTTATCGGTGCTGAGTCCGTCAAAATATCCTTCCATGTCAGGGCACTGCCTGACAAGCTCATCAAAGACGATCTGGGGAAAATCGCTCACGTCTTTTACTACATCACGAAACTCTATATCCTCACCCGTTACTGAATCGATCGCCTCGGCGCTGAAATCCGTGTATCCGTGAGCTCCGCCGAGATACGAGAAATTGCAGACATAATATGAAAACGCACGCTCATCCGCCCGTGTTATAGCTGCCGTTCTATCCTCCTCGTAAGGATAACCCCAGCCGTCCATATGCCTCTGCAGCGACTGTGCGGTCGCAGATTCCATCGATTCTACGAAGTCAGAATATGCTTCCTCGTTGATCTCGTCGATCTTTGCGGCAAGCTCGGGATATTCCTTTGCGCTTTCGCCATCAAGTGTGAACGAATATATGATTCCCGTCGTGGCCTCATAATCGCTGCGTTTCATGCTCGTGTACGTATTTGTGCACGTCATGGGGATCGTTCCTTTATGCTGCTTCTCATTATCTTCAGAAGCCGGCTTGCTGCTTACGTCGTCAGAAGACACGCTTTCCGTATCCGCCGGTGCTTCGAAAGTTGCCGCACTGTCGGTACCCGAACAGGCAATAAGAAGTGATGCCGCTAATGCGGCAAGGCATGACATATGAATCGCGGATGATTTTCTAAGCATTGTTCACCTCAAAAAATATATTGACATTTTCGAACATATGTTCTATAATCGTGTCATGGAAAACGATCATGACGACAAGGCAGTTGATGTGATCTGCCAGCATAGCAGGGACGGGGCGATCATACCGATGAAAGTGCGTCTTACTGACGAAGACGGACAGGTTCAGGCGTATAAGATCAGATCCTACAGGGACATGTCTCACAAGGGCAGATTCCAGATGCCGAATGGAGTGGTCGCGACCTCGGGAGTCTTTCCGTTTGAATGCAGGATCTCATGTTTCGGAAATGAGAAGACCATCACCCTTGTCTATTTCGCGTACGACCATGTCTGGCGTATATCCTCTCCCGGCAGGACCGGATAAGAGTCATCTGAAGTCAAAATCAGAGAAATCGAACGTTGCGAAGTAGTCCTCCGGTGTTTCCGCCCGTCTTATCATCTCGAAGCTTCTGTCCGGATGTACCAGGACCTCTGCGCTGCGGAGCTTTCCGTTATAGTTGTATCCCATTGAGTAGCCATGGGCTCCCGTGTCATGGATGAACAGATAGTCTCCCTTTTCTATCTTAGGCAGCATCCTGTCGATCGCGAACTTGTCGTTGTTCTCGCACAGCCCGCCGACGATGTCGTACATACATGTGCACGGCTCATCCTCTTTCCCGAGGACCGTGATGTGATGATAGCTTCCGTACATCGCGGGACGCATCAGATTGACCGCGCACGCGTCGACGCCGATGTATTCCTTGTAGATGTGCTTTTCGTGGATGGCCTTTGTGACGAGCGCACCGAAAGGTCCCATCACGTATCTGCCCATCTCCGTGTATATAGCAACGTCATCCATCCCTTTAGGGACGAAGACTTTCTCATATATCTTCCTGACTCCGTCACCGATCACGAATATGTCGTTCGGCTCCTGGTCGGGTGTATAGGGTATCCCGACACCTCCCGAGAGGTTCACGAACGCGATGTGCGCACCTGTCTTCTCATGTATCGATACGGCCAGGTCGAACAGCTGCTGCGCGAGCATCGGATAGTAATCGTTCGTTACCGTGTTGCTGACGAGGAATGAATGAATGCCGAAATGCTTTACTCCCCTGTCCATCATTATCTTTACGGCTTCATACATCTGCTCCTCGGTCATGCCGTACTTAGCATCCTGCGGATTGTCCATTATTCCGTTGCTGACAGTGAATATTCCGCCAGGATTGAACCTTATGCTCATCGTCTCGTTGAGGCCGCATAAGCTGTCGAAATAATCGATGTGCGTGATGTCATCGAGGTTTATTATCGCGCCGAGCTTTTTAGCGAGCACATAATCCTCCGCCGGCGTCTCATTAGACGAGAACATGATATCGTCACCGCAAAATCCCGCGGCCTTTGATATCATGAGTTCAGTAAGGCTCGAGCAGTCAACTCCGATACCGTGCTCCTTCATGATCGCGAGAAGGAACGGATTGGGCGTCGCCTTTACTGCAAAGTATTCCTTGAATCCTTTGTTCCATGCAAATGCCGACTTAATGTTCTCGATATTGCGTATCATCCCTTCCTCGTCGTACACATAGTACGGGGTCGGGATTTTCGCATCGATCTCCTCGGCTAGCTTTCTGTCGATAAACGGTACTTTTCTCATCAGTTTTTCTCCTCTTTTAACATCGGCCCATCAGAATTCAATTGTGACGAAGGGCCGGAGCGTCACTCATCTTCTATGAATCCCTCGACTCCGCGCTTGGAGCCGTCGCTGGTAAGATTTTCGCTCTTGTCATCGGTCTGGGCTATGATGTACTGGCCCTTAGCGCCCGATGATTCCTTGCTCGATCTCTCGGCTATGCCGTCTTTCGCAGTGTACTTGAACGTTCGTTTCGCACCGCTCCTCGTAGTGCCCACGAGCGTCATCGTGCCGTCCTCGAGCCCGTCAGTATAGTTCCCGGTGATCTCCTTCGTTGCAAAATCCGTCGCCGAGATCCTGTCCTTGAAATAGTTCGATCTCGCACATCCTTCGCCGTTGGGCTTGTCATCCGCCCACTCGCCGTCGTATATGAACGACCCGATGGATGAGCTCTCCGAATAGCTCGCGCGCATCAGAACGCCGTGGCCGCTCCTCATGTCATCGTGGAACTCTCCGTAGTAGTAATATCCGTTCTCGTACACGGCGATCCCGTATCCCTCGCGCGTTCCGTCGATATCATAATCTCCGGAATAATAGGAATTGTCGCCTATGACTTCCTCTGAGAAAGCAACATATTCCTCCTCGCGCATCTTTTCTTTGAGCGCATCATAGTCCTCTTCCTCAAAAAGCTCTTTAAGCGGATCGAGCATAGCGGCCCTTGCTTCCTCTTCAGCACGCTTCGCCTCTTCTTCCGCTATCCTTGCTTCTTCCTCGGCCTGTATCCTCGCTCGTTCTTCTTCTATCGCAAAAACCTTGGCGTTCATCGATTCATCGCCCGTATCCTCGAATCCCTTGTGCAGAACTTCGAGCATGGTGTCCTCTTCGCCGCGGTTCTCATATATGTTCGCTATCGACCAGTATGCGGTCTTATTGTCGGGGTTGAGCCCTATCGCATTCTGATAGCACAGCAGCGCCTCGTCGCTTTCCCCGTAGCTTTCTGCCATGGACATGTAGGCCTTGACCATAGCCGACTTGATCCTCTCATCGCCCTCCTCATGCTCGAGCGCCTTCTCGTAGCATTCGATGGCTTCCGGGAAGCAGTCGTTCTCCATATATGCGTTTCCCTTGTTTATAAGGTCGGCAACCTCATTCGCCTCCGATCTGTAGCTCGCATAGTAATACGCGCCGAAAAGAAGCGTTCCTATGAGCACGATGCCCACGAAGATCCTGAGGGCCAAAGCCTCCTTCTTAGTCATGATACGATAGTTCCCCTTTATTTATTATCCCTTTAGATTCTCTATCTGCCAGTCTATCGGCGTAAGACCGTTCGATACGAGAAAATCATTTGCTTTCGAAAAATGCCTGCACCCGAAGAATCCCTTGTACGCCGAGAGCGGGCTCGGATGCGCCGCAGTCAGTACGAGCTGCTTCGGATTGTTCAGCATAGCCATCTTCTGCTGCGCCGGTCTTCCCCAGAGCATGTAGACGATAGGCCTGTCCTGGCTGTTAAGTGCTGCGATGGTAGCATCAGTGAATTCTTCCCATCCCTTGCCCCTGTGCGAGTTCGCATAATGCGCCCTTACCGTGAGCACGGTATTCAGGAGCATCACTCCCTGGTCGGCCCATTTGACCAGATACCCGTTGTCAGGTATGTAGCATCCCATGTCGTCATGAAGCTCCTTGTAGATGTTCACAAGGCTCGGCGGGATGTCTATGCCGGGATTGACCGAAAAACACAAGCCGTGCGCCTGGTCCGGTTCATGATACGGATCCTGTCCGAGTATCAGTACCTTGACATTCGCAAGAGGCGTCCTGTCATATGCGGCAAAAACGTCCTTCTGCTTCGGGTATATAGTATTTGTCCTGTATTCGTCGTTCACGAACCTGTAAAGCTTCGCGTAATAAGGCTTCTTGAACTCGGCCGAAAGAGGTCCGAGCCAGTCATTTTCTATCAATTCAGTTTCTCCTTACGGAAATCCCATTGTCATGGAGATAATCTTTGAGGTCGCTTATCTCAAGCTCCTTGTAGTGGAAAAGCGAGGCCGCGAGCGCCGCATCAGCCGCTCCTTCGGTCAGCACCTCGAGGAAATGCTCCCTGCTTCCCGCCCCGCCGCTCGCGATCACGGGTATTCCGACGTTCTCTGAGATAATCTTAGTGAGCTCAACGTCGAATCCGGCCTTCGTTCCGTCAGCGTCCATGCTTGTGAGCAGTATCTCGCCGGCTCCGAGCCTGTCGGCCTTCATGGCATATTCGACCGCGTCTATCCCCATGTCAACTCTTCCGCCGTTCTTGTATATGCTCCAGCCGCTTCCGTCGGCGCGTCTTTTTGCATCGATCGCAACGACCACGCACTGGCTTCCGAACTTATCCGCAGCATCCGCGATGAGATCCGGGTTCATTATCGCCGCCGAGTTGACAGAGATCTTGTCAGCTCCCTCTCTCAGAAGCCGCCTGAAATCATCGACGCTCCTGATGCCGCCTCCGACCGTGAACGGAATGAAAATCGTCTCGGCAACGGCACGGACCATATCTGCAACCGTCTCCCTGTTATCGGACGATGCAGTTATATCAAGAAAGACCAGTTCATCTGCGCCGGCCTTATCGTACGCTGCAGCGATGTCAACGGGATCGCCCGCGTCTCTTAAATTCACAAAATTCACGCCCTTGACGACTCTTCCGTTGTTGACGTCAAGGCAAGGGATTATTCTCTTTGTGTACATACATTCCCCGCTAGAAACCGATGAAGTTCTCGAGCATCTTAAGACCTACCGTTCCGCTCTTTTCCGGATGGAACTGACATGCGAACACGTTTCTGCTCTCTACCGATGCGTCGATCGAAACGTTGTATTGCGTTGTCGCAACAACGATATCCCTGTCCGCCGCTTCGAGATAATATGAATGAACGAAATATACGTAAGCATCCTCGCTTATACCGTCAAAAAGCTTTCCTCTGCGGGGAAAGCTAAGTGAATTCCAGCCCATGTGAGGGATTTTCTTATATTCACCGACAGGTATCTTCTTTATTTTCCCCTTAAGTGCTCCTATTCCCGCTACTCCGGGCGATTCCTCGCTTTCCTCAAACAGAAGCTGCAGTCCTAAACATATCCCGAAGAAAGGCTTGCCGTCATCTATGATCTTTCTTATGACCGGAACAAGTCCGTAACCGTTCAGCTTATCCATTGCATCTCCGAAGGCTCCGACTCCGGGAAGTATGACCTTATCTGCTTTTCTCAGCGTATCGGCGTCCCTTGTGATAACGGGTTCCATCCCGAGGTGACGCATAGCTTTGGCTACGCTCAGCATATTTCCTGCATCATAATCGATTATCGCGATCACAGATTATTCTCCTCAACATTGATGACCGAACCGTCATCGGGAAATACTTCATAATCGGAAGACTGCGGTGCTTCCTCCGGAATCTCAGAACCCCCTCCCTGGCCCGAGGACTCGAGCAGGCACTCATAGAGAGCCCTCGTGTAATCAGGTGTTCCTTCTATCTCGATCCATGCCCTCGCTTTATCAACGGTTACTCCAAACGTGTTATAGAGCTCATCATAGATGATCCTCGACTGCTTCGAATACTTGTCGATTATACCGAGGCTTGCGGCATCCTCCGCATACCTGTCAACCATCTGTACGCCCTGGACGAGCGCATTGAGCGCTTCCATCCGAAGCCCCATCTTCATGTAGTTCAGATATGAATCATACGGTCTCTTGATGCGCAGGAGTGTGACTGTCCTGTCGTAAAGTATCTGATCCTCGCTCGTGAGCTTATGCCCGCGCATGTATTCATAGGTCTTCTGATACTCGCCTGTTGTATAGAACTTCTTCGCCTTTTTGATGTCCTGCGAATACGGAAGCAGGAACGCAAGGAACGTGATCACGATTCCGACCGTAATGCAGAACAGCGCGATCGCGACTACTTTCTTTCTCGGAAGCTTCCTGCTCGGAAGTTCCGGCATATCTATTTTTTCTTTCTTCTTCTTTTCTTTCTTCTTTTTCTTGGTATCTTCCGCGCCCTCTTCGCCTTCTTCATCTCCGGACGCGCCCTTCTTGTCTTTCTTCTTTTCCTTTTTCTTCTTCTCTTTCTTACCCTTCTTGCCTGCGCCTTCCTTGCCTTCGAGCTCTTTGAGTATCTCTTCGTTCTCAGCAGCTCCTTCAGCCGCGATATCAACCGCGCTCTGCTCGCCCTGGATTTCACCCTCGGCCTCTTCTTCAGGCTCCTCAAAGAGCTTCGCGAAAAGATTTGCGAAGAATGAACCTTTCTTCTTCTTGATTTCTGACTCATCAGGAATATCGAGAAGATCGGGATCAATGAGCATCTCTTCATCACCGCCGATGACTTCGACATTGCCCTCACCCTTTTTCTTCTTCTTTCCGAACAGGCCGAAAATCCCTAGGATTCCCTTCTTCTTGCCCTTCGGTTCTTCCTCATCGATAAGGTTGTCTATATTGAACAGATCTTCTTCGGAATCCGAAGCGAAAAGCGCTTCCGCCGTCTCCGTGTTCGGATCCACGAGTTCCGAGTTTTCATCTTTATTCAGAAGATCGCCTATGTCAGACAGATCGCCTGATCCGTCATCCAGCGAACCGAGAAGGTCATTGAGGTCCGCATCATCCGATCCGCCATCGCCTTCGGCGGGTGCATCATTCTCAAGAGAACCTGTCACGTCATCGAGCATTGCGGAAAGGTCCGTATCGAACAGATCAAGACCGCCGAGAACTGCCTCTGCTCCGTCATTTCCATCAGCAGCATCTTCTGCCGCGGGTTCCTCGGCTGCCATCTCTTCTGCTTCAGGCTCGCCTTCATCGGGATTCTCTCCTGAAAGTTCGCCGAGCGATGAAAGCAGGTCGGTTATCTCCTGATCAGGCATGAGCGGCGATTCTTCCTCGTCGTCCATCGGAATATCAAGAGCTTCGAGCGAATCTCCGAGAGCATCGGATGAAAGATCTGCTTCGGCTCCGTCTTCTGAAGCTTCCTCTGATACAGGCTCTTCTGCCACGGGCTCGTCTGCTGCCGCCTCTTCAGCTGCTGCCTCTTCCGCCGCCGCCTCTTCCGCTGCTGCCTCTTCTGCTGCTGCCTCTTCTGCTGCAGGTTCAGTCGCCGCATTGGCACTTTCGAACAGCGCAGCTATCATATCCGGATCAAGTGCTTTCGCGCTGTCATTCGGATCAAGATCATCTATGGAGAGCGAAGGTGCCGCAGTTTCCTCTGAAGACTCTTCTGCAGGCTCTTCTGAAGGCACATCAACCTCAGGTTCTGGCTCTGCCGAAACTTCTTCAACTATCGGTTCTGCTTCAGGTTCTGCGACAGCCTCCTCAGCTATCGGTGCTTCTGTTGAAAGCTCTTCAGCCGGTTCAGCTGCAGGTTCATCAGTTGCAGCGTTGGCGCTTTCGAACAATGCGGATATCATATCCGGATCAAGTGCTTTCGCGCCGTCATTCTGATCCAGGTCATCTATGGATAATGAAGGTGCTGCAGGCTCTTCTGCAGCCGTTTCCGGCATAGGCTCAGGAATCGGCTCTGCCGCCGCTTCCGGTACTGGTTCAGTAATAGGCTCTGAAGCAAATTCTGGCATAGGCACAGGAATCGGCTCTGCAACCGCTTCCGGTATGGGCTCAGGAATCGGCTCTGAAACAAGTTCCGGCGCAGACTCAATAATCGGTTCTGCAACATGTTCCTGTATAGGTTCAACAACCGGCCCCGCACCAGGTTCAGAAATGAAATCAGAAAAATTATCAGACAACGGCATTTCATCGATTCCGGGTTGGGGAATAAGATCGAGACTGCCGTCATGTTCGATCACCGGTCCTTCGGGTATTTCAACCGGAATCATTTCAACAGGTTCCGGTGCAGCCGGCTCAGGCATAGGAATTTCAGGAAGGATCGGCTCAAGAGGAATATCAAATTCAGGCATTTCCGGCATCACGGGCTCTGCTGCCGCAGCCGCGGCAACGGGTGCATCCGGATCCGGCATATTTTCAGGTAATATCTCTACAGCAGGCATCTCGGCCGGCTGAGGCTCAGCTGCAGGTTCCAATGTCTCAGTGCTGATCTCGCCCTGATTGGTGAACGACGCATTATGGTCATAAGCGTGTCCGAGAATAGCAGAATCAGAGCCTGTAAGACCATCCGCCATCTGAAGGACATCATCCCTTTTAAGATCATAATCCCTCTCTTCGGATTTCTTTTCAGGCTCCGGCTCCGGTACCCCCATCGCTTGTCTTAATAAACTGTCTAAATATTCTTCAGTGGACTGCGCCATATATTCCTCCGGGTTACCGTACATGACAGTACCTGCTCATGTACGCAAAATATCACTTTATACTACCATATTTCAGACTTTCTAACAACTCAAAAAATAAGAAAACGGAGCCGGAAAATCCGACTCCGTAAAAATCTCTCATGTTGTTTTTCATTCAGCTAATGTGTTGTTTCTTTCTGATATCAGCTTGTCAATAAGAAGAACAAGATTTCCTATCTCAGGCTTGCTGAGCTGAGCGTCAGCTCCGAGCGCCTCACCTTTAACTCTCATCTCTTCATTAACGAGCGATGAGAAGATGATAACAGGAATGTTCTTAAGCTCATCATCAGTCTTGATCATGTGCACAAGCCTGTGTCCGTCCATCTGAGGCATCTCAATATCCGTGATGACAAGCTGTACTCTTTCATTGAGCATGCCGTCTTTTTTTGCCTCAACAATATAGTTCCATGCCTGAAGTCCGTCCTCAGTACGCTTAACATTGATGTATCCTGCATTCGTAAGAGCATCGCTGATAAGCTTATTGAGAAGATGTGAATCCTCGGCAATGAGGATGGGCACTTCACTTCTTTCTCTCTCTCCGAGACCTTCGATCTCGTTCATGCGAAGACCTGTCTCAGGACTGATGTCGGAAACGATCTTCTCGAAGTCCAGAATTATAACGAGTCTGTCATCAAACTTGACGATACCGGTTGATACTCCTTCTACTTCGTTATTAACGGTTGCATCAGGTCTTATAATCTCAGTCCAGTTGACACGGTGTATTCCCATGACACGGTCAACATGGAAAGCAACATCAAGCTTATTGAAATTGGTTATGATGAAAAGTCCGTCATTCTTGTCCTCATCACCCATCTGAATCGCATTCTTCAGACTTATCGCCGTGATCATCTTATCTCTCGGCATGAAAATACCTTCTACCGAGGGATGAGCATTCGGAACCGGAGTGACCGGCTGATATGTAATAATCTCACGGATCTTCGCAACATTGATCCCGTATGAGTTGTTGCCGAGCTTGAACTCGAGAATCTCAAGCTCATTAGTACCGTTTTCCAATAAGATTTTGCTATCCATACCTTCACCTCATAATTTTATTACGATCGCATGATAGACATACAATCGGCGAATACATTATATCACAACTTCTCAGAAAAAAACATAAAATCTTAGCAGTGATAACATTTGTTACATTCGAAATGAAAAAACAGAGCACACATACCAAAAAAACAAAAAAGAAGACGGCTGCCGAAACAGCTGTCTTCTGACCTTAACAACCTAATACTGATAACGATCTTCGACGTCCAGACAAACTTCACTGTAAAAAAGCCTTCGACCTATTAGTAGCATTCAGCTGAGCGCATCGCTGCGCTTACACCCATGCCCTATCAACCTCGTCGTCTCCAAGGGGTCTTATCAGTGAGGGATATCTCATCTCGAGGGGGGCTTCACGCTTAGATGCCTTCAGCGTTTATCCCTTCCGGACTTGGCTACCCTGCCATGGAGCTGGTCTCCAACAGGTGCACCAGTGGTCCGTCCATCCCGGTCCTCTCGTACTGAGGACAGCTCCTCTCAGATATCCTGCGCCTGCGCCGGATAGGGACCGAACTGTCTCACGACGTTCTGAACCCAGCTCGCGTACCGCTTTAATGGGCGAACAGCCC
>JAILNQ010000044.1 GCA_024691425.1 Lachnospiraceae bacterium | reverse complement strand
CCTATACCGGTCTTTCCGCAGATGAGGAACAGCCCTTTAGCAGAAATCGCCTCAAAATCAACTTTCTCATAGCCCGGGTACGGTCCGAATGCCTGAAATTCTACTTTTATCGGTCTCATCCGTTGACATCCTCCTTCTCGTATTCGTCCAGAGTTTCCTTGAACAGCCCGAGCAGATGCCCGCTCGGAGCCATCTCGAGTATATCCTTGCAGTACTGTGCGAAAACGGTCTCCGGATCGGAGCCGGCGTTTTCATAGTCCTCTATCGTCATTGTGATCTTGGCGTCTTCGCGCTCAAAATCCTTCCCGCTCACTTCAAGAATCCTCTTGTACCGTTCACGGAACGCGGCAACGGTATCCATTCCAACATAGCTGTCCGTGACCTCTAAGCGTACATAGCCGTCCTTTATGTCATCATCATAATCGGCTTTCATGATCTCTTCGTACGTCCCAGTGATAGTTGTTCTCTTATGGAGCTGGGGTATCGGCACGATTTTCTGCTCCCATGTATCGGTATCTATTATCGTAACGCTCTTCTCCTGCTTCTCTTCCTTTCCGAATGAATACGCCATCGGAGACCCGCTGTACCGTATTTTCTCATTCACCTGCTGAGGTCCGTGCAGATGTCCGAGCGCCACATAGTCGAACCCTTCAAAGACGCTCGCGCTTACCATTGTCGCCCTGCCGACTTCCGCGGCCCTGTCGCTGACGGACGTTTCCGCATCCACGATGTATGCGTGGGCAACGAGGATGTTCTTATGATTTTCGGTAAAAGCCTCCCTGTACTTATCAAGAACGACCTTGTAAGCATCCTCCATAGAGCTGATCTCGTCCGCTTTATCAGGATAAGCCGCTTTCACCCTGTCCGTGGATATCCACGGAAGCAGCCAGATGTCTACTGAGTCAGCGCTTATCTTCTGCGGCTCGGATGACAGAGCTCCCGCGATGAACAGGCCGCTCTTCTTGAGAAGCTCGTTGCACTGGGATATCCTTTCGGCTCCGTCGTGGTTTCCCGCTATGAGATACACAGGTATCCCAAGATCCGCGCAGATGTGCGTCATTGACTCATCATAGATCCGCAGGCCTTCAGGAGATGCGATGCTCTTATCGAACACGTCACCTGCGAGAAGTATTCCGTCGACTTTCTCATCGGTCGCTATCTCGCATATCTTCTTTATGACATGTTTCTGATCATCGGCATATGACACGCCCCCTCGGAACGCCATTCCCAGATGCCAGTCAGATGTATGAAGAAATTTCATTTCACGCCTCCCGTCCCTATTGAACATCAGTCCATCCTGAATTTGCCTTCGGCAAATGGACTGACGCTACATGTCAAGTTTTCATAGAAAACTTGACACATCCTTTAACAAACGCATACGTTCTCATTACAATTATGCATAAAAAACTGCCGGTTGTCACTAAACCGGCAGTTGAAAAATTTCAAAATCAGTAATCATCCTCTTCGTCTTCCGTGATCTCCGATATCACTTTGCCGCGCATGCTCTTGAACTTCTCGCGCAGCTCACTAAGGAGCTCCTTATCGCGCTCAGAGTATTCCTTGTACTGTCCTATGCTGTATATCTCAAATCCGCTCCCGCCAAGGGATGAATTGTCAAAAATGATGCTGTAGCTCCAAGGATGATAGTCCGTAACGAACAGATCGCTGTCCTTGCGGTCCGTAAGAGCAAGAATCTTCTTATCCTTTATGAACGACTCAAGCTCTTCGACGCCGAACGCCAGTGCATAAGTTGTAATGACCGTCGGTGAGCTGAACGTCTCCTGATCGATAACTTCTATGACCCATTCGCCGTCGTCATTCTCCCTTATGGATTCCGAATGCCTGCCGCCTTCCATGTCGCTATATCCCGGATAATAATCCAGCTCTATGAATCCGCCGGTCTCCGGAGCATCATAGTTATCTGTTTCCTGAACAATCCCAGAAGCCATGTCGCACCCTCCAAGCACTATGCTGCCTATAAGGCAGAAAATCAAAATGACCGATTTTTTTCTCATTGCTGACCTCACTATTTAGTATGAGTTACTTGCCCGGATATTAATCATGGCCTTTTTCCGATAAGCCGAATGATATCCTCATCATACGCTTCAGGATACAGGGCCTTCACCTGTCCGAAAATCCGCTCCCACGACTCGGCCGGTTCCTCAGAGTATGCTGAAGTTACCTTATCATATCCCCATATAGTCTCCGGCGGGAGCATGATCGACACCGGCATGCCGTAGTCTTCACCGCGCTTGTTCTTACGCCTGCAGAAATCCGTGATCACGAGATATGTCTGCATCTGCAGTCCGGTGACAATGCCCTGATAGTTCTTCTCTCCGCCCTTTCCGAAGCCGGCCAGCTTCTTCAGCTCCGTGGACAGTATCCTGTCATCCTTGAAAACCGTATCTCCGTCTTCATCCTCTCCGATGAAGAAATCCATGATCTTCTTTTCCCTGCGGCTGGCAAGCCCGTCCTGATACCTGGCGTCAAAATCGTATCCGCTCCTGCGGCAGTTCGCAAAATACGGCAGCCACTCAAGGCTGATGAACCCCGCTTTATTGCCGAAGAACTTTCCGTATGCGACCTGTCCGCTCGCCGCTATGATCTCTCTCCACTCCCACGGATCCTCCTGCCGGTATCCCGACCACCAGTAGTCTGGCGAAGTATGCTCCTCTGCCGAGAATCCTTCCACTTCGTTCCCGAACAGCGGAAGAAACCCGATTTCGTTTATCCAGTTCACCAGTTCATTACATGTCCTGATCCGATAGGGATCATCCCAATCGAGACCTTTCATGATCCACTCGCCGTTTTCTACCGACATGCTTTATCACCTTTAATCTTCACTCGATACCAATGAAAGACAGAACTCCACGAATTTCTTCTCTGTCCCATAAGAATCAAACTTGAACTGCTGGTATTTTGATTCATCCCCTGTCCAGTACAGGAAAAGCCAAGGACCCGAGCCGCCGGAATCCGCCGATTCCTCTCTGGCCTTAACAATCCCTCCGCTTACAAGGCCGCAGAACTGCGCCCACTGCTCATCATCAAGCTCTATCGTACCTATGAGCGTCGTATCCTCTTCCGTGCAGGGGCCGTAGTCATCCTTCCTCTCCCTTGTCTCATGGAAGAATATGTGCTTTCCGTCCTCGACATAGAATCTGTACCTCTGAAAGAAAGCATCATAATTGATATTCTCTTCGGTATAGTAAAAATCGGTGATATCATCCGTTGCGATATCCGTACCGACGATCATCTCTTTCCCAGCCAAAGAAGCTCCCCCCGTTTCATCTCGAGTCCCGCATCCGGCAAGCATCAAGCCGAGCAGCAACCCCGTCATAAGCAATATATGCCTGCTCATAGCGTTTCCTCACTCTTTCTCCATATACTTAGCGGGCACTTTTACTGTCCGGATTCAACTACCGTGATGCTGTCCACGTTCCCGGTCACATCGCTCTCTTCGGTCTTGCTGATGTCGCCATCCGCATCCGATACGATGCAGAGCTGCGTCTGACCATTATCATATATGGAAACATACTTGGCCGATCCGTGAGTGATCTCAACATGTGAGAACTCGTAATCGTGAATCTTTGCAAGTTCCGCCGCTTCACTCATGGACATTCCCACACATATCTCGCAGACGCAGTATGTCAGTCCGCCGTAGGTTATCCCGACTACAGTTCCTTCGTTGTCTATCGAAAAGAACGGTCCGGCAAGCGCAAGTCCGTCCGACATCCTCTCCATCATGTCCGTCGGCTCGGATACTTCAGTGGTGCCCTCAGCGGTCTTATACGAGTCATCATACTGAAGATCAGGAAAATCAATGGCAACGTCATCTATGTTCATTGCGTAGTAAGCGAACAGATCCGTCATATACCCGTCATTCGTATCAAGGCCATAATCCTTGTCAATAACACGCAGCTTGGGGAAGTATCTGTCTGCAAGATCAAGCATGTCCTCATCAAAATCAGCAGGTGCGCCTATGGCATACACAAGACCGCATGTATCGGTCGAGAGCGTGAACGCCTTCCAGCTCCAAGTATCCTCGTTGCTGCCGGTCGTGAATGAAACAATGTATACGGGATATGAGCAGTTAGCGCTGTATTCATCATTAAGCTCAGCAGTCTCGTCAGCGCTCGTATCGCCCTCCTCAAGTATCCACTGTGCCATTTCAATAGCCGCATCTTCCGGAGACTCAGGCTCTTCTCCATACCACGGTCCTCCTGTCTCGCAGATGCTCAGCATGCCGTCATCAGAAACATGCTCGACAAAATAGCTTCCGTCGTCATTAAGCTCGTCGACCGTTCTCTCCATCCCGGCAGATGCGTCCTCCGCACCTCCTAAATAGAGAGTACAGAAATCATCCGCAACATCTTCGTCTACGACCTCTTCCTCTGCAACTACCTCTGTCTCCTCGGGAGCAGTATCTTCCGTGGCAGTTTCTGCGGCCGGCTCTGGCGCAGGCTCCGATGTTTCTGCTCCATTGCATGCCGACAGGATAGAGGCAATCAGCACGGACGCAAGTATAATTGATATTTCTTTCCTGAATTTCATCATTACAGTGAACCGCCTTTCTTTACGAGTAATTCTCTTCGAATGAATATATCCATACCATTCATGATAACAAAAAGAGAGCCGCAAATCCATACTGTGTCCGTCCGGCATCTTGACAATAATGCCAAATATGACGATATTATTATCAGAAGGAGGAAAATGCTATGGTAGAGAAGAATCTGAAGAAACTAAAAGCCAAGAAACGGCGTGTCACAAACGGCTTCAACACCGGAACCCGTGACATGAAGCTTAAAACTGCATACCGGCGCGAAAAAAGATGGTCGGCTGATGCCGACCATTTTCATTTTATAGTGATGCAAGATCATTGATGATCTCACCCGCTATGATGAGCCCCGCAACCGACGGTGCAAATGCCGTGGAACCCGGGACGGATCTTCGTTCTGAAGATTCCTCGGATGGCAGGGGTGTTATCGGTTCCTCTTTTGAATAGACAACCTTCAGGGATTCAATCCCACGCTTCCTGCATTCCTTCCTCATGACTTTTGCAAGAGGACATATCGTCGTCTCATAAATATCCGCAACTTCAAAGGCGGCGGGATTCACTTTGTTTCCCGCGCCCATTGACGAGATCACGGGCACTCCGGCTTTCTTTGCTTTCTCAATAATAGCCAGCTTTCCGGTAACCGTATCTATCGCATCGACCACATAATCATATTCGCCAAAATCAAACCGGTCCTGGGTTTCCGGAAGGAAAAATGTCCTGTACGTTCTGACCTTGCAGTCAGGATTGATCTCGTGGACCCGCTCTTCGGCAGCGTCAACCTTATACTCTCCGACAGTCTTCATCGTTGCGATGATCTGCCTGTTCAGATTCGAAAGACATACCTTGTCATTATCTATCAGATCAAGCGCTCCGATTCCCGAGCGGGCGAGCGCTTCCACGACATACCCGCCGACCCCGCCGATTCCGAACACGGCGATACGGCAGGACGCAAAACGCTCCATTGCATCCTTGCCGTAAAGAAGCTCGGTTCTTGAAAACTGGCTCAGCACTGTTGTTCAGATCCTTTCATTCTAGTTTATCGATGAAATTATTTTATCGCCCAGAAACCTGCCTGGAGATATGAAGACCATAACAGATCAACGGAACGAAATCCGCACTTTTTAAGCAGTTCGATGTGCTTTTCGATCGTGATCGGAAAGACCTCCTTGCCCCGCCTTTCGATCTGCATCTGCACATCTTCCGGCGAATTACCGTGTTCTTCAAGGAATCTTACCCAGCGCTTCAGGGCAATTGCGTCGCTTTCATCCGTAGACATCCTGATGTTCTCGAAGGCAATGAACACTCCGCCGTCCTTCAGGGCCCTATGGCAGTTTCTTACTGCAAGTTCCCTTCCCGCCTCATCGAAATAATGATGACTCTGTATCGCCGTCACCACATCGAATTCATCATTGAATTCCAGTTTATCGGAAGGCGTACTGAAAAACGCGATATCGTGGCCCTTAAGCTTTTCTTTTGCGATGTTCAGCATCTTTTCTGACGGATCGCAAAGAGTGAACTTTGCATCAGGGATCTCCTCAATGGCTCTAGCGGCAAGAGTGCCGGTCCCGCAGCCGCTGTCAAGCCACTTAGGGGCCTTCGCTCCCATATTTCTTACAAGGTCAATGACCTGACCGTGATACTCCCTGTAGTATGGGAGCACATTTACGATATGGTCATCATATATTGCCGCATTATAAGCAGATTTATTATCTTTCATGATTTTCGCTCTTTCTCAACCAGCATCCCTTATTGTTCTTACAGATAAGATTACATAAACCTCCCGCAAATATCAAGCGGCTTCATTCATAATCGCCGTCATATCGGCATGCGTCAGAGTCGTCTTTTTCATCAGTTCTTCCGCTATCCTGTCAAGCTTTGCTCTGTTCTGAACAAGCATTTTCTTTACGGCAACATAGTTGATCTCCATTACCATGGCCATCGCGCGGTTCCTGTTTTCACCCGAAAAATCTTCGTTCCTGTCCTGGATCCAGTTCTGGAATCCGTATACGCTGCAGTTATCCACAAGCCTCTCGGCCGTATCAAATGCATTATGAAGATCGCCGTTCACGCCTGTATCCGGATCACCGAAGACTATCTCGGTTGCCGCTTTCCCGGCAAGTGACGTTCTGAGCATGTTCACATGATAATCAAACGTATACTCCTCGCAGCTCTTTCTGCTGTATCTCACGAACCCGAGCTTCGAAGATCCAGAAGGTCTTATGGAAGCGATGCTTACGCTCCCGGGATCGAGCAGTTCTGAAACAAGCGCGTGGCCGCCCTCATGATAAGCGATCATTCTCAGTGTCTCATCGCTGTAGGACTTCTTGAATTCAGTCGCATCAAAAACAATATCCAGGCAGGCATCGACTATGTTATCCATTGTTATGCACTCCTGACGATTATATGCCGACTTCACCGCTGACACTCTTATAACATCTTCAAGGACTGCACAGGATTCATCCTCAAGCATCATTGCGATGGATACCGGATCCAGATCATCGCTCGTTTTCGCTTTATCGAGATAGAACTTAATGATCTGAGCCGTTTCTTCTTTTCTGGGATTCCTTACTTTGATCCTCTTTCCGAGTCTTCCGGGGCGGAGCAGTGAATCCGGGAGACGGCGCGCATTGTTCGCAGTTGCTATCACAAACACGTCGCTTCCTGCCAGCTCATCCAGGCACGTCTGCACGGTCACGAATTCTTCCGGTGCCTCGCATTCCTCGGGCTTATCGGAAAACTTATCGATATCATCCAGGAACACGATAGACGGCGCATTAGCTTTCGCATCTTCGAACGTTTTGACCAGCTGATCGACAAAAGCTCCGTCCGATGACTTCTTTCTGCATGTA
>JAILNQ010000043.1 GCA_024691425.1 Lachnospiraceae bacterium | reverse complement strand
AACGTTCGGACGGCCCTGCTGAAGCTTGAATATCTTCGTTGCGGGAATGCCTGCTCCGTTTATCATATCGCATGTTCCGCCGGTCGCTATTATATTGAAACCGCATTCGTGGAAGCCTTCGGCGACCTCGATGAGTTCTGATTTATCCCTGTCGTTGACCGAGATAAGAACAGTTCCTTCAAGAGGCAGAGCAGTCTGCGTCGCTTCCTCGGCTTTGAAGAACGCTTCTCCGAAATCGCTCGCCATGCCGAGCACTTCTCCGGTAGAGCGCATCTCCGGTCCGAGAAGCGGATCGACTTCCTGGAACATGTTGAACGGTAATACCGCTTCCTTGACGCCGCAGTGATTGAACTTCTTTTCTTTCAGCTCGGGCACCGGGGAAGGATTTCCGGTTATAGGCATAGTGATTATCTGCGTTGCGAGAGGAACCATTCCGATGTTGCACACTTTCGATACAAGGGGAACCGTACGGCTCGCTCTAGGATTGGCTTCAAGAACATAAACCGTATCGTTCTCGATGGCGTACTGCATGTTCATGAGTCCCTTGACGTTCATCTCCTTCGCTATCCTGCGCGTGTAATCCTTGATGATCTCAACGTTCTTATCGGAGATGTTCTTCGAGGGAAGCACACAGGCGCTGTCGCCCGAGTGGATTCCTGCAAGCTCTATGTGCTCCATGACTGCTGGCACGAATACGTTCTCTCCGTCCGAGATGGCGTCCGCTTCGCACTCGAGCGCATTGTTTAAGAACCTGTCTATGAGTATCGGCCTGTCAGGAGTAACTCCGACCGCGGCTGCCATATACACTCTCATATGCTCATCATCATGGACGACTTCCATTCCGCGTCCGCCGAGAACGTATGAAGGACGCACCATCAGAGGATATCCTATCTTCTTTGCTATAGCTAGCGCATCATCCACGGTTACGGCCATTCCCGATTCAGGCATCGGTATTCCGAGCTTGTCCATCATCGCCCTGAACAGATCCCTGTCCTCAGCCATATCGATAGTCTCAGGAGTTGTACCGAGAATGTTTACTCCGTTCTTCTTAAGGTCGGCCGCAAGGTTGAGCGGCGTCTGTCCTCCGAACTGCGCTATGACTCCGAGAGGCTTTTCTTTCTCATGTATCGAAAGGACATCCTCTAAAGTCAGCGGCTCGAAGTACAGCTTATCCGATGTATCATAGTCGGTCGAAACCGTCTCGGGATTGCAGTTGACGATTATCGTTTCAAAACCGAGCTTTTTGAGCGCCATAGCCGCATGAACACAACAGTAGTCAAACTCGATACCCTGACCGATCCTGTTCGGACCTCCGCCGAGAATCATGATCTTGCGCTTGTCGCTTGCGACCGATTCATCCTTCATGTTGTATGAGCTGTAATAGTAAGCGCTGTCCTGCGTACCGCTCACGTGAACGCCTTCCCAAGCTTCGACTATGCCGGCTTCTATCCTTGCATGTCTTATGTCCTCTTCGGGAACGCCGAGAAGCTGCGACAGGTATTTATCCGCGAACCCGTCCTTCTTCGCTTTTTCAAGGACATCCGTCGGAGGAACACTCCCGTTGTATTTCTTGAGCTCTTCCTCTTCCTCGACGAGTTCTTTCATCTCTTTTAGGAAATACGGCTTGATCTTCGTTATGTCATAAAGCTCATCAATATCTGCGCCCTTCCTTATCGCCTCGTACATGATGAACTGGCGCTCGCTTGAAGGCGTGTGGAGCATGTTAAGGAGCTCCTTCAGCGGAAGCTCTGCATAGTTCTTTGCTCCGCCGAGTCCGTAACGCCCGATCTCGAGAGAACGGATCGCTTTCTGGAACGCTTCCTTGTATGTCTTTCCTATCGACATGACCTCGCCGACCGCGCGCATCTGCGTGCCGAGCTTGTCCTGCGAACCTTTGAATTTTTCGAAAGCCCATCTTGCGAACTTGATGACAACATAGTCGCCGTCGGGAATGTATTTATCCAGTGTGCCGTATTTTCCGCAAGGTATGTCGCAAAGGTCGAGTCCTGCGGCGAGCATTGCCGATACTAGCGCTATCGGGAATCCTGTCGCCTTTGAAGCGAGCGCCGATGAACGCGATGTTCTCGGATTTATCTCAATTACTATTATCCTTCCGTCATCCGTGTTCCTTGCGAACTGCACGTTCGTGCCGCCGATGACTTCTATGGCATCAACTATACGGTATGCCTGTCTCTGAAGCTCTTCCTGAACGTCCTCAGGGATCGTGAGCATCGGTGCCGAGCAGAAGCTGTCGCCGGTGTGCACTCCGAGAGGATCGATGTTCTCTATAAAGCAGACGGTGATCATCTTGCCTGTCGAATCCCTTACGACCTCAAGTTCGAGCTCTTCCCATCCAAGAACCGATTCCTCAACGAGAACCTGTCCGACGAGCGAAGCCTGAAGGCCTCTTTCACATACGGTTTTGAGCTCTTCGACGTTATATACGAGACCGCCGCCTGCACCGCCCATCGTATATGCGGGACGGAGTACGACAGGATAACCGAGCCTGTCCGCTATCTCAAGCGCTTCATCAACTGAGTATGCAACTTCGGATCTTGCCATCTCGATACCGAGGCTGTTCATGAGATTCTTGAACTCTATACGGTCCTCGCCGCGCTCTATGGCATCGACCTGAACGCCGATGACTTTCACTCCGTACTTGTCGAGCACTCCCTTCCTGTAAAGTTCCGCACAGAGGTTGAGTCCGGTCTGTCCGCCGAGATTCGGGAGCAGTCCGTCGGGACGTTCCTTCTCGATGATCTGCGTTATCCTATCTGCATTGAGCGGCTCTATGTAAGTAACATCGGCCGTGGTCGGGTCCGTCATGATCGTAGCGGGGTTGGAATTGACGAGCACTATCTCGTATCCCAGCTTCTTGAGCGCCTTGCACGCCTGCGTCCCGGAATAGTCGAACTCGCATGCCTGCCCGATGATGATCGGTCCGCTTCCGATGATCAGAATCTTGTTCACATCGTCTCTTTTCTTCATTGTAAAATGCCTTCCTTAACTATACTGTTTTCGGGTCCATAATCTTATATATTATATCAAAAAGTGTCCGTTCAAACTACTTATTTCTCGAAAAAATCCCCGCCTCGAAAGGCGGGGAAAACTGGCTTATTTCTTCTCTTTATTGTTGAGTTTCGGTATCATCAGACAGCTGATGATGAGTGCGACGATATACAATGCCCCGGTAACGTACAGCACCGTCTGATATCCTACAGGATTAACGGATGCGGTATCTCCGTTAGAAAGAGTGATGTCCTTGAATTCACCGACGCGGTTGACGATAGCCGTCGCCATCTGATTTCCGGTAAGACCTGCAATAGCCCACGCGGAAAGGCACATTCCGTGAACGGAAGATATCTTGCCCATACCGAAATGGTCGGAAAGCAGAGTCGGTACGTTCGAAAATCCTCCGCCGTATCCTGCGTTGACCATGATGAGAAGCGCAACGCAAAGTATTGCAAGCGCGGGGATCTCAGCTCCTTTGATTATGCCCTGCGTCACAACAACGAGGCCGGTGAACGCAATTGAAAGAATGAATATGAGCTTGTAGATCGTATTCCTGTCCTTCAGCGTGTCAGCCCATGCGGAAAATCCGAGACGTCCTGCGGCATTCGCTATAGCCGTGACAGTCGCAAGCGTTGCGCACACGCCGACCGAAAGTCCTACGGATTTGAATATCATCTTCTCCTGAGAAATAAGAGCAAGACCGCATGCTATGTTGATGTAGAACATGAGCCAGATACCGATGAACGTCTTGTTCCCGAATGAAGTCTTGAAGTTGGAAGCAAGAGTTGCGAAGAACTCCTTGATGCCTCCTTCTGAATGTGCCTCAACCCATGTCGAAGGCTTCTTCAGAATGAGATGTCCTATGAACATCATCACGAAATATATGCCGCCCATGATGAAGAACATCGGTGCCGGGTTGTTGTTGAACTTGTTCAGGATCGCCTGCATGATAGGGCTCGCTATCGCTTTTGCAAGTCCGAAACCCGCTACTGCAAGTCCTGTCGCAAGACCTTTCTTGTCCTCGAACCAGAGCATCAGAGTCTTGACCGGTGAAAGATATCCGGTTCCGAGACCGATACCCATTATGCATCCGTAGAAGATCAGGATAACAGGAAGAGACTTGATCATGATCCCGAAGCCCGTTCCGATCATTCCTGCCGTGAAGCATATAGTAGCAATGAGCGATGACCTGTGTATGTTCTTCTCCACGACGTCGCCGAGAAATGCTGCTGACATCCCGAGGAAGAAAATCGCGAGCGAGAACGCCCACTCTGTTGCGGATTTAGTAGCTCCGATGTAATCTGCTATCTCCTTTGAGAAAGTCGACCAGCAGTATACAGTACCGATGCTGCAGTGAAGCAACAATGCGGGGATCGCACCGCGCACCCATTTGTTTTCCATTATTTTACCTCTCGTTATATATATTCTGTTAACAGTTACAAGCTATGCACAAACATAAATATTATAAGATAACGGCGCAAAAAATCAAGTGCTATCCGTCCGCTCCACTCTTTCAGACATGATAAAACCCGCAGAGCACATCATGCTCTGCGGGTCCGTTAACCTTCCGGTCAGAAATCTGTTACTTGACTACCATGATCGGGTATCTTACTATCGTACCCTTAACGGTCTTCATCTGATCGACGTAGCGTACCTCTATGGGCACGTTATAGATTTTTCCTTCGACAAGGAGCGAAGGCTGAATGAGCTGGATGACCACTATTCCGCAAGGAATCTTGTTGCCCTTGTTATCAACAATGGCGTTTCCATTGTTATCAGTAAGCCACAATCTGTGATCAGGATCTGTCCAGTCGTCCTGTGCAACCTGAACGACCTTGAATGCCCTGCGGATATTCTCTGGCGCATTATCGGCTATCTTGATCACATCCGTGTTCCCTGTCTGATCAAGGAAAGGATTAGCAGGAGCATCGCAGAACATAGCAGTCTGGTTGTTCAGCTTTCCGAGCTTGATCGCGTACGTTCTCTTATCAATGGTTCCGCCCGCGTACAGATAATCCTCTGTAATAATGTTCTGCAGATTCGGCAGTACCTGTCTCGGCTGAATACTGAGCTGCGTTGAACCCCACTTAGCACCGTCTTCATTCCATTCTTTGCCGTCACGCTCTTTGATATGATAGTGTATCCACAAAACGTGATTCCTGCCGCTCGCGAGAGGCTCTACACCCTCATCCTTTTTACCCATGATGTAATCACGCCTTAATTTCAGCGTAACAGTGTTCTTATCAGGATCGAGCTCCACAAATTCGAAGTGAGGCGACCAGTTTTCTCCGCCTGCATTCTTATAATACTTGTTGGTAACGATATTGACTTCTGCAAACTTGACTTTATCTATCTTACCGTTAAGGTTCGATATCTTGGCCGTGTATACCATCTCGGCGCCGGCGATCTCAGCTTCAACCGTAGGTGAAACGGGGTAAATCTTTTCCTGTATCACCTGATTGAATGAGCCTTTGGCCGTGAATGAAACCGAATCGCGTCTCTCATGTCCCTGGATTGTTATCCTGTATCTGTTCATGCATGAAACAAACGAAAGGTCAGTTCCCTCAACATCATCGACATACGTCTTTATAGGGATGTTGTAGATATAGTACGAATAATTGAACGATCCCGCGCTGAGTTTATTCTTGAATTTCACGGTAAGGATCGTCTTCCTTCCGTTATCATCCTCCTTGACGCCGAACTCAAATCTCTGGCGCCATGTTCCGTTCGCATTGACAAGATGATATTCTTTGTCAGCCCTATCATATTCAACTACATCACCCTTCCATCCAACAGGATAGTTCTGGGCCGCATGCTCAAGGTATATCTGATCAAGCAAAGTATCGTCGATCTCGTATTCCACGCCTGCTCCGAGACCTGTAACGGTGATCGGGCATTCCGCAACTTCACCGAAGCCGGAGTAGATCGTATTGAGCGAGAATGTAGGTTTCTTGAATGTAAGCCTCGGCACTGTCCCATTCACTGCAATACTGAATCTGACTGTCGGACAGTCATCTATGTCAAGCGCTGTGCCGCCGAACGATAACAGGGCCTTTGCAGTGAATGCATAGCTGCCGTTCTTGATATAATCATCTGCTTCAGGGTCATCGAGATTCAGACCATCAAGAGAAGCCGTTATAGCTGCAGGCAGTTTCTTGGCGGGATCCGCGAGTTCAAAGTTAATGTTGCCCATGAGCGCTGCCGCAGCATTCCCCATTGTTCTGGCATTTCCCTTGAATTCAAGGAAATCTATACCGTCAAACTCGGCATCGGCCAGATTGCACTTCAGGTTCATCCTCGCAACCTGAGACGGCACATATCTCGTGAGCGTTGCCGTAGCAGGATTAGTCGTAGCCGTAGCCTTCGATGCGAGCATCGTCATGGTGAAATCAAAGGTCATAGGCTTACGCCACCAGTTCATCTTGAACAGGATGCGCTCTTTTCCGTTGGTCGGTATTCCGTTTGCGGAAAGCAGGATGAAGTCGTTATATATCGTTTTGTTTGTAATCGGATCTTTTACCTCATCGCCGTTAGCATCTCTTTCCGGCTCACGATTTTCCTCACCGAAGTCAGACGGTACCGTCGGCTCATTCCAGAAATCTCCAGGCTTCGTTCCGGTAAGCGAGTAGTCATTCTCGGCTTCCCACAGAGCATCGCCCGGTACAGCCGGATCATCACCTTCGTTTTCATAAAGCTGAACGCTTCTCTTCGGATTTACGCCGTTGTTTATTATCTGTACCCTGTAGTACGGATTCTCGAAATATTTGCTCGTGCTGACACGGGCCGTTGAAAGCGTGTATCTCGGGAAATCATACCCGCACGGAACTGTTACGAATACGTTGGTCGTATTCTCGTATCCCGCGAACTTGATCCTTGCAACACCGGAGTTGATGATCGCGTTCGTAGTAGGGTTCTTCTCGAACTGGTCATCATCAGCTATTCCATCAGGAACACGTATGACGAATCCGATGTCCGAACCCAGATAGTTCTTAAGTGTCGTTCCATCCCACTGGAAGTTGTGGTTAAGCTCATCATCAGCCGGCATCGGTCCGAAATACTCGACCAGGTTGTAATTGGCCGTTGTCATGAGCTCAACATATTCAATCTTAAGATCCGGTATATTCGAAACGTTGAGCATCGCCTTTACACAGTTCGTCTCGTTGTTCTCATATGTTTCATCATAAAGGAGATTGATCTTCCCGACATATGAGAGCTGAACTTTAGGCAGCTCGTTGATTACCGTCACGGTATTTATAGGCATATGGAAATCAACCGGTGTTCCGGTGCCGCGCTTCTGCTTACCGCAGATGTAAAGCCTTATAATATCACCGGTGAAAGTTACCTTTGTCCCGGGTCTGAATCTCACCTCATCCTTCTCAACGGATAATTTGATCACCTTGTCGAAAACCGGGAGACCCGTCTGTTCATCGATAACCTGATTACCATCCTCGTCAAGCACAGGAATCTGTTCAACGTGAGCGCTGAAGCCGCCCATAGGGTTGTATACCGGAAGTCCGTTCGCATAGCTCTTTGTGCATACGACAAGCTCGGTGCCTTCATCTACGTCATATCCGTACATGGGAACGCAGTTGACAACCGTTCCTTCGCCCTGCTGAACATTGAGGGTTATCGAGCTGTTCTTCATTCTCGGAGCAGTATCCCTTACTCTTACTATGAAGCCTCCGCGCACAACGGACTTGTCAGCATTTGTTATCTTGACCTCTATAAGACAGTCGCCGTATGTTCCTTTCTTTACGGTTACAAGGTTCGTGTTGAGGCCGGTCTTAGCCTTCTGGACTGTAGCGATCGACTTATCGACAGGGCTCCACTCCGTGCAGGCAAGAAGAGGGGTTTCGTAATCGACCTCGGGAGGATCGACCAACTCGTGTTCCTCATCTTCCGCCCATGCATATGCCATAAGCTCGGGATTGAACGTATGGTCCTTACGGGCAATGGCATCAACATCGAACTCGATGATGTACATTCCGGTATCATTGTAAGGACTGTTGGGTGCAAGAACGCTGGCATCCTCAATCATTATTCTGTCCTCGAACGGAAGTGCTTCATTGTTCACTCTGTCGAAATAATCATCGAACAGCATCTCGGCTATCAGCTTGCTGTGCTTTACATAGACCGTTATCGATCTCTTCGTGCCGATCGGATTGCTTATGGAAACAGTCGCGCTGCCTTCCTTGAGTGCGGTGATCATACCGTATTCATCTACTGACGCTATGTTCTCGTTTGATGTCGTGAACTGAAGCGCCCAAGGGCCTATCGGCAATCCCGTCTTAGCACTGTATACATTTATTCTTGTCTTATCGCCTGACTCATCGAATTTGACGGCAGTCGAATCAGCCTCCGCCCAGTAGTTAGGAGAAAAATCCCATGTGATACCGCCTCCGAACATATCGGTGAGTGAATGGAAAGTCGCATCTATTTTAACTTTTCCATTTTCCGGATTATCGGGCATCTCGAACACAAAAATCTGCTGCGCAGTTGAAACAATTTTGTAAAGATGATCCTCCCACTCAAGCGGAACACCGTTTATACGTATCTCATATAGTTGATAGTTGTTCTGCGGTCCAACCGTAAGATAAACCATCTGTCCGGGGGCCGCACTTGTGAGATTCGGCGTCACTGCTCCGCATCTGTCATCATAATAGCCCTCGATCGGATACATCTATATGGGCTCCC
>JAILNQ010000025.1 GCA_024691425.1 Lachnospiraceae bacterium | reverse complement strand
CGCGCTGTCAATGACCACAGTCTGCGGATCTTTAGTTGTTGCATTGATCGACGACGGCGTCACATACAGTTCTGTTATGTTGTAGTAATATGGTGATTCAGGCTTCGGCTGATGCTGCGGATCGTACACCGTGATCCTTGCTATAACAGGATTTGCATCTTCAGCGCCAATAGTATCGTTGTTGTAATAAAGACAGACAATATCGACCGGCTTTGTTATCCCATCCAGACTGTCTACATAGTAATTTGCTATCTGGGGGGCCGAAGTGCTCTGATCTATGTGCACGCCATAAAGCGAATCATAGAACTTGGAAATATCATCATTGCCGCGCTCTGTCACTTTCCAGACAATCTTAGCCGGGTTAAGACAGGAATAATCCAAATTATCTGTTTCACCGTCTGTGGCAGTTTCTAAAGAAACCGGTTCACAGTTATCTATACCGACAGTGCTCTCGGTAACATTAACGAAATCAGTCGAAAGATAAATCTGTGTTATATTGTAGAAATAATCATTCGCCGGCTCTCCGCTCACATTGAAATATACACACACGAAACACGATTCATCATTTTCGTGTTGACGAACCTCGGACGCATCTATATACGAATTGTTGTAGTCCGCACGGACCCTGTATGTCTTGCCAAGACACTCCTCGGTAAATGTGATATCACACGTATCATTTCCGGTCTCTTCAAAGGCAACATGAGATTCGCCGACCAGTGTCTCCCCGGATTCACCCTTTTCAAAAGCTTTCCAGGAAATCCTATCTGCAACAAGAACAGGATCGTCTTCACTTGCCGCTGCAAGCTTGATCTGAACCGGATTGCTTATATTCGTTATGGGAATGGCCGTTTCGGTGGTGCGATTGTCATAAACACTTGTTCCATTAATAAAAGGAACTATCCCCGAGGGTGCAATATAAACTTTTACTCTGCAGGATGACGGATAATCAGTGCCATCTTCAGTATATGTGCCATCAACAAAAAACACACATTCAGGACAGTTCGACGGAACGGACAATACCGGTCTGAATCCGCCATCCTCTTGTGTTACCGATACTCCGTCAGGAACTGCCTTGCCACGACCATCCACCGAATAATTTATTCGTATGTTATCTGGATCATCAGCGTTGTGCGTAAACTCGAGCGGGATAATATGATTTCCCCCTGAGGTGATAGTCTGGTTATTGGCCAAACCGAAGTAGGTATTACCAAGAAACGCGTCCTCTTCTTCCTCTTCCGCTTCAACCGCCATAACCTCATCGGCTGCCTCTTCTTCAACGGCAGTTTCATCTGCCTCGACAGTCTCAACAGGCGCAGGCGTAACATCTTCAAACGCATCCGCTTCCACCTGATTTTCGACCATCTGAACGCTGTCGGCCACGGCAAGATCCGCGATCGGATTTTCTGCAGCACAGACCGTGAAAGCCATGCAGTACGTCATGATATACGTAGCCAGGCCAAGTCTAGTCAGTCTTGTAAGGAATCTTCTTCTGAACATCCGCTGCACCTCCGTTTATATACATCAGTCAAATGTAATAAGCACAATAAATTAACTGTAAGTATACCATACAAGTTATATGTCATTCAATCATGAGTGTTTATTCGGTCGATTTCCGTGCATGAACGGAAATCAGTCCACACTGAACAGAACCGCGCTGCCCGGAGCATCAAGCCCCGAATACCGCGAAAGCTGCCATCCGCCGAGGTAATACATATGCCCGAACACGGAATCAGCAAGCTCGTCCGTAAGAAGCGATACGTTCGGCCTGTCGCTGTCAAGATAGAGAACAACCGATACGCCTTTTTCAGATGCAGCCGCAGCGTCCTCGGGAATCTTCTCATTAAGCTCTCCGTTCTTTATCGTATATATCTTATCAACCGAATACGGCGGCTTTACGCCCTCATTTTCAGAAGTGAAGTATGCACTGTAATCATCGCCTTCTTTTTCAAGGGTAAAGCGCACGTTCCCTTCGTCCCTTGCGAGATCCCACATGCATTTTTCCTCATCTGCAGGGAATTCCGTACGGTCGATAAGGATCATGTATTCTTTATCGTCTGCGCCTTCATCCTCGTTCCATGAGCCGAATTCTGAAAACCACCCTGCTATCGACGGCATGTCGCGCGTTACAGCAAGAAGCACAGGATCCGTGCTTTCAGGGAACAGAAGGCTCAGAAGCTCATCTGCTTCATCCGCGCCGATTTCCCTGCCCTTAAGCATCTTTCCGGCCTGCTCCTTTCCGGAACCGAGCAGCTCTTCCATGAACGTGAGAGTCGTCTTATCCCTTCCGAACACTTCGAGCATTCTGTCAGTGGCTTCATCCCCGCTTCCTGCAAGCATCTTCACGATGTTCGCGGACAGTTCCTCATTATCCGTAGCGAAAGCCTTGCCCATCCAGAACACGCGCTGCCCAGTCTGAGATCCTCCGTCAAACAGAACTCTTCTGCCTGTTTTTTCTTCGAAGAAATATCCGTAGTCCCACCATCCCGCAACTACCGTGTTTTCAGGCGTGTTGTCGCGGATATATGTAAGAGTCTCATGCATCGGCCTGTTCACGGTCGGCACGGAGTCGAGCGAGGACCGGTATGCGCCGTATGTCGCGGGGAAGATCATGAGAATGACGATCATTCCTGCGAAAATCCCCCAGTCCATCATCTTCTTCTCCTTCATCAGGCTGCAGAGAGTTCCTGTCAGCATGCCTGCAAGGATTGCCACGGGAACCGCGAAGAGCATGATGAAACGCCAGCTCCTGACCGCAAGGACCGCGGTTATGAGGAACCATATGACAAGAAGAACATATTCGAATCTAATGTCTTTTTTCCAGAGGGCTCTTATTATGAGCACGCACATCGCTATCGCCGCGGCGCACGGGATCATGCCGCCGACGGCATTGATTATGCCTATGTTGGAATCCGAGAGAACGCGCATCTGGAAAAACCCCGTCAGTCCGCCTGCTATAAGCGAAGGCTTGCGCATCTCCGATACGGAAACGAGCGCGTTCGGGAAAAGCGAATCGCCCTTCGAAAAGACAGATATGATATTCTCGTAAAGGCTGGAGAGCAGGTCAGGCTTGGCTATCAATGAAATGACCGCTGTCGCCGCTATGAAAACTATATAGGGAATGCTGCGCTTCACATATGCCTGCCTGTCTTCATACCCTCTGTTGAGATGATCAAGGATCATCGTGATGATCAGAGCGATCGCGACGATTCCTGCGAACATGTAGAAAATGTACCAGGAGGCCGCGAGCAGCAAGAGGCTCAGCACAAACAGGACCGCATAACATATGCGTTTTCTCATCATGGTCCCCTTGCCCTCTTCCTCCTTCCGTCCTAAGGCATCAACGAATAATATCGCTGAGCAGAAAAGAAAGCATGAAGTCCATGAGATAACAGTATCAGTATCGTAGAATCCCGGAACGGTGTGAACGAAATATCCATAGTTTATCGATGAAAGGAGCGATGCAACGACACCCGCGATGATCCCTTTCGCCCTGTATGCGATGACAAAGACCGGTATCACGACGAGCGCGGAAATGAACATGCCCTGCCAGTACGCAACCTGCTCAAGAGTTATCCCGAACCCTGACAGGATCTTCTGCAGGAATATTGCTATGTATGCCATAAGAGGCATGTAGCCGTCGGCGCTCCGCCCTTCGGGGGCATAGCTGAATGAATCCCACGGCTCCCCGTCCTTTTCCGTATCTCCTGCATGCCCGTATTCTGCGAGGTCTCTTGTCATGCGCAGATGATAATATGAATCCATCTCAGTAAGGTACGGCACCCCGGTTTCGGGATCGATCCGGCTCTCACCGAGCTTTGTGGTGACATCGCGGTTCACGAGAAGCCTGAACGAAACAGACGCACCCATTATAATGATGACGATCAGTATCATCAGGAGAATATTCTTTTTTCCGGTTAAAGCTTTCTTCATCTTCACCTCGGGGTTCTTCAGGCCTCAGCCCTGCCTTTTATAGACTGCAGGACAGGCCTCACGAGCCTGTCTCTGAACAGATACAATAATACCACATATATAATGATTCCTGCGAAAATCTGTATGATCAGTAAAAAAACATGGTTGATCTGAAGATACGACAGACTCCAGACAACGGCTGCCATCAGAGCTCCGGCTGCTATCCTCTTCCACGAGGACTCAGAGATCATCCGTAAAGTCACGGTCCCGCCGCAGTTATGTATATACAGAACGGTGATCAGCATTTCTGCGGCAACTGAAGCGGCAACGGCCCCCTTTGCTCCCCATAAAGGAATGAGCATGATGTTCAGGACGAGATTTGCCGCCGCGCCCGCCAGAATGTATTTTGCACTCTGTGCACGCCTTCCTGAAGGCGTATAGTACAGGCTTCCGAGACAGTCGCTCAATGCAACGATCACAACGAGCGGGAGCATCATGATGATCATGGTTTTTGCAGGTGCGCTCCCGTCGCCGAAAAACACGGGGACGAAAATCCCTGCGATTCCGAGAAGCCCGAACACTGAACCGTATCCGAGCAGAAGAACGAGATCGAGCGACGTCCGTATCCGCTCCTTTATCTCCTCGAAGGCATTTTCTGCGAAAAGATATGAAAGCCTTGCCGTGGCGACCGTATTATAAACCGAAAAAGACAGAGCCTTGGCGACATTGATGATCCGGGCTGCCTGCTCGTAATATCCGTTCTGATACGGATCGCGAGTGATCAGGCCGATCAGTGTTCGATCCAGCACAAGATAAACTGAAACCGCGATCGTCGGTATGAAATAGACAACAGATTCTTTAAGGTGGCTAAAAGGCCGCATTCCCTTAAAATCAACCTTTTCAAGGTACCTCGGAAGGAAAAGCCACATTGAAAGATTCGAAGCAAGGAGCGTGACAGAGCTGATGATGCAGTACATGATGACATCATCCTTCCTTTTCACGAGAACGAAAAGCAGAATGACTCCGGCGATCCTGACCGCTGATGACGAAAGCGCCATGGTTTTCACCCTCTCAAGCCCCATATAGAACCATGTGATGTCGAACATCGTCCCGAAAAGGAACGGAGTGAGCGCTATGAAGAATGCGGAGTGCTCAGTATTCACCGCGATAAGAGCCGTCCATGCCAAAAGACATATAAGGCAGATCGAGACGCTCATGATCTCAATCTCCCAGAAATTGCGAGTATATGCCTTCCTGTCGTCACGCAGCCTTGCTATCCGCCTTGTTCCGTAACTGACAGTCCCAAGTGCACCGAACATCATGAAATACGTGATGACGGAATATGTATAGCTGTATTCTCCCACCCCATCGGCGCCTAAGACCCTGGATATATAAGGAAGCGTCACCACAGGGATGGCATAAAGCAGTATCTCGTATATGAGTCTGTAAATGAAGCTGTTCTTAAGGTCTTTCATACTCTGATAGAATACGCCGCATGAAAATCGCGGTCCTTTTCCTCCGGGATTTTCGTGTAATCTCCGTAAAGCCGTTTCAGATATCTGTCACAGTCCCGAAGGACGTTCACTTCCAGGCCGCTGAATCTGCACTTAATAACATCGCGGTAGAACGATTCCGCAGAAACCATACCTGAATAGCTTATATCCGACGGTATATCATAAAGACCGGTATTCTTCTTATAATTTCCGAGACGCTCGCAGAGCCCCACATAGAACCGTATTCCGCCGAGGCAACAGAACATGGCACCGAGGGCCTTCCTGAATTTATAATACCGTCTGAGTTCTTTATTGGTGCGGCTCTCTTTTTCTATGACAGGCGAAGGATATAAATGATCGAGACAGAATGATGATGCATAGAACGCAAAATTGTAGATCAGATAATGCATCATTCTCGCGAACCTGTTCGCAGGAACCTGATCGATGATGTATACATCGATCGGGACCATGTTGTAACGGCTGTTTCCCATATAGTTTATGGAACAGTATTCCGTATCCTTATTGAATATCTTGGGAACCTTGAAATAATAATCAGAAGAAACAAGAGGTACTGCGAGCTCATATTTCATATAGTTCCCGCTCTTTTGCTCGCGTTCGAGCGCCTTGACGAACTTCTCGTAATCCTCGCGGAACATCATGATATCGATGTCATCATCCCACGGAATGAATCCCTGGTGCCTCACGGCTCCGAGCATTGTGCCGCTGTTCATTATGCAGCAGATGTCATTGTCCTCGCACAGCTTCAGGATATCCGAAAGCATTGACAGAAGGCAGTCCTGAAGATCATGGAGCTCTTTGTCCGTCAGTCCGTACTGCCGGAACCATTCGGCATATACCGTTTTACCGGGTTTGAATATGTCCGAAAGAAATCCCATGTCAGCCCCTTTATCCTTTTTCCCCGTCATCATTTGCCGCTCTGTCCTCATAGAGCGCGAGCCTCTGCGCGAGATCTCTTATCTCACCGTTCTGTTTTGAAATAACGAGCGTTATCGAAAATACTATCACCGCCAGAAGCACCAGCGCGAAGAAGAATAGCATGTTGCTCGGCGTCTCTATTCCGAACAGGCCGCAGAAGAAACCGAGTATGCCCGGGAACGCGGTGATGACCATCATCACGAGATCCAGCAGTATCCACGGAAGGATATACTTCACATCCGCTTTCCTCTTCTTCAGTTTCGCAAAAAGAAACGCGAACAGTATTATCCATATTACGAAAAGAAAAATCTTAAGCCTTAAACTCATCATGTTCTCCTGAGCCTTTCCAGTACGATTGCTATCGTAACTTTTATCATATAATAAACCGCAAACGCAGCTCTGATGGATGATCTTCCCGCAGTTCTGCTGCGCATCTTCACCGGAACCTC
>JAILNQ010000090.1 GCA_024691425.1 Lachnospiraceae bacterium | reverse complement strand
AGGAAGCTAGCTTTGAAGGCTTGAAATATAAATCTGTAAACCCTGTAATCTATCCCGGAAGTTCACTTAATATAGAAACCGTTTTCGCTAATGGTTCTTTTGCGATTCCTTCGGTTTATAAATTCATGATTTATAATGAGTTGGATGAGGATTTCTATTCTGAGGTCAATGGTCTGAAAGTTACCGGTAATAAGATTACCGGAACGAATGATCTGAAAAAAACAACCCCGGGTAAAAAACATGTAATAGGACTCGTGAATACTCGGAATAGGAGTGTTGCGGTCTGCTCCGGCGTCGAAACATATCCTGCCGGAACATCATCCATAGACCTGAACTTTTATAGCGATCCGAACGCAAATAATAAGACTTTTTATGTAGCTCCGGGATTTAGTTGGAAGCTGATGCCTTCATCAAATCCGACTAATGCCTGCCAGAAATATTACACTTTTAAGTCAGGAAATACAAAAGTTGTTACCGTGGATGAGGCGGGAATGGTTAAGGCCGTCGGAAACGGAAAGACAACCGTCACAGTTACTGCAGGAGACGGCAGCAATAAGACTGCGAAGATTAATATCGAGGTTGCTAAGAAGCCTGAATCGTTGGAAATCTCGACGAAGACCGGGGAACTCAAAGCCGTTTCAGGTAAGAGTATCAATCTTATAGCTACAGTTAAGCCGGATGATGCCGCAAATAAGAAAGTCACGTGGTGGCTTAATGAAGGTGACCCGGCAACGCTCAGTCAAAACGGAACGTTAAAGATCAACAGCGATGTGTCTTCAGGTATGGTAACTGTCTATGCTGAGGCAGCTGGCAATACAATGGCAAATGATAATGTGCAGATAGAGTTCCGGCCTGAGACAAAAAGCATTGACTTAGTAGACGATCAGGTGAAGAAGAAAGGCGTGACGGTATTTACGCAGAATATCGGTACCTGTAAGACAACAGCATCGTTTTCAGCCGAAGTGCGGTCTAAACAGGCGGGGCAACGGCCATTTGATCCTTCTGTCGCATCATCGAACAGCAATGTTTCTGTTGTGAAGACGGGTAACACTGCTAGCCCATATCCGCCTAAGTATACATACACTGTGACTGCAAATGGAACTAAGGCGGAAAATGCTACAATAACCATTGCCGCGACTGACGGCAGCAACAAGAAGGCGACGGTGAAGGTTACGGTTCTTGTTCCGGTAACTGAGCTTTCGCTCAAAGCTAAGGACGGCATCGCCACCGTTACGCCGGGCAAGTCCATAACACTTGTTGCCGAAACCAACAAGGATGCTTCGAATAAGAAGGTCAAGTGGTCATTCGAGAGTGACGCAAAGGAGGCCGAACTTAAGGCCGCTGGCATCGATACGGAGAAGTTCAAGAAGAGCGGTAAAATCTCTATGGCCAGGACGTCAACTCTGAACAGTACCTTCAAAGTCGGAGCCACGGCAGAGGACGGAAGCGGAACATACGATGAATTTACCGTAACGGCAAAGCCTGCGGCAGTAACTGCCGTGACGATCACAGGTGATGACAATAAACAGGTAAAAGAAACCAGACTCGGATTCTTCAGAGGCGGCAATAATGATACCGGAAGAGATTCTTCTGATCCGTTCTGCATCAGCAGATTTTTCAAAATTGATTTTTCCGGTACCGGTGATTATCAGAATGTACCGATCGTAACGTCATCGGATGAGAGGATCGTCAGGGCCGAGTTCGTAAACAGAAAAGATGGAGCAGACGGGAGCTGGCTCAGGGTTTATACATACGAATATAATAAGTTCCAGGCAACCAAGACAGGAAAGGCGACGGTAACCGTAAAGTCTGCCGACGGGAGCAACAAGTCCGCTAAGATTTCCGTCAGTGTTAAGGAGCCGGTAAGGTCGATTTCCATATCTGCGGATCAGTCCGGCAGATGCATAGCTGCGAACGGAAAGATCAAAATGAGAGCGGCTGTGCCGGAAACGGCATCGAACAAGAAGGTTAACTGGAGGCTTGAATACAGCTCGGGACTGGAAGTTCAGAAAGATGTCGCGACGATCTCGGCATCAGGAGACCTGAAGCCGAACAGCAAGCTGCAGAATCCGGTTGAAATCAAGGTTGTCGCTACGCCTGCAGATGGTGCGAAATATTTTCAAAGGGTAACACCTCAACAATTCGTGCCTGTCTCGGCATCCGAGACGATAACACTTTATCCTGCGCAGGGTGCGATCGTGTTCCTGCATAATAACGCACCATCGAAAAACTCGACACTGAAAGTGGGAGATGAACTGGAGATGGACGTTGCCCCGGACCTTTCCTATAACTTAGTTCCTTACCGTGACTACCTAGTCACATATCAGACAGGTCCGATCAAAGTCAGCTATGTCAGCAGGGATAAAAACGGAACGAAGATAAAGATCAAGTGTCTCAAAGCCGGAACATCGACCATCACGGCAGCAGCTCGCGACGGATCGGGCAAGAAGGCAACATTCAAAGTCACGGTCAAGAAGCCATGACATATCGGTGAATCAGAAAACAGGCGGCTCGTCCGCCTGTTTTTGATTAAGCCGATTATGCTTTTCAAAGACGGGAAAAAATGGTAAAACAGATAAAGGTGAATCTATTTTGTCATGAACAGGAGGACGGTATGGCTGAAGAAAAGAACATCATAGATGAAAAAAGAGAGAAGGAAGCAGCTGATCCTGAGCTCAGATACCAGGATGAGCAGCCCGTGTTCACGGAGCGCAAGAGATGGCTTCTGTTTGCCCTTCCCTGGACTTTCACGAAATACCTGCTGAAGGATGAGATACTGACTACTCAGAAGGGATTTTTCAACACGGTCATCAACGACTGCTACATGTACAAGATCGTGGATGTACAGCTCGAGAGGTCTCTTTTGGAGAAGGTTGCGGGTCTCGGTACGGTCGTCTGCTATACGAGCGACACAACGGACAAAGTGCTGAAGATCACCCATGTAAAGCATGCAGAGCAGATCAAGAACTTCATTCTCGAAAAGTCTGAGAAGATGCGGATGAAGAGAAGGACGCTCACTACGATGAGCCTCAACTCTGATGCCGCTGACGGAGTCGATGACATTGGCTGATAAGTTCGAATACAGACCCGGGCTCGAACGTGTGCAGGGACTGTGCGACATACTCGGCAATCCCGAAGAAGAGCTTAAGGTCATACATATCGCAGGCACGAACGGAAAAGGGAGCACGGCATGCATGATAGCATCCGTGCTTGACTGTGCCGGCGTAAGAACAGGAATGTTCACATCTCCCGCGGTCGCAGATCCGAGGGAATGCTACAGGATCAACGGGGAGATGATCTCCGAAGGAGAATACGCGGACCTTTCAGCGCGTGTTCGGACTGCCGATGAAGACCTAAAAGCGGCATCCGAGGGCGCTACGAAGTTCGAACGCGATGTTGCCATGGCCTTCTTGTATTTCGCCGAAAATCACTGCGATGCGGCAGTCATCGAATGCGGAATGGGCGGAAGGGATGATGCGACAAATATCGCGAGGAACAAGATATGCTGCGTGATAACTTCCGTTTCGTATGACCATATGCAGTATCTCGGCAGCACGCTCGGAGAGATAGCGGCCGCTAAAGCCGGAATCATCACCTCCGACTGTCCTGTCATTTCTCTTGATTCTTCACCTGAGGTGACAGCTGTCATAAAACATAGATGCGATATCACAGGAAGCAGTCTCTATGCAGTCGACATGTCACAGGTTGCCTTCGAGGATGTTTTCCCGGAAGGCGAGAAATTGAGCTTCGGCAGGTTCAGGGACGTCGAAACAGGGCTTACGGGATATTTCCAGGCTGAGAATGCCGCGCTTGCGATGCAGGCGCTTTCTGTCATAGAAAGCGGGAAGCTTCTGAGAGGTCATGACATAACTGATGATATCATCGTAAAGGGGCTTGCTGAAGCGAGATGGCCGTTCAGGTTTGAACGCATCAGCACTTATCCGCTGATATATGTTGACGGCGCCCATAACGAGGACGCGGCGAAGAAACTGAAGAGAACGATAGAGGACAGGCTGGCCGATCATAGAATAGCGCTTGTCATGGGAATGCTCGCGGACAAGGAATACGAAAAGGTGGTGGGCATCCTTGCGCCGCTTGCCTCTGCCATATATGCAGTTGCATCCCCCGACAATGAGCGCGCGCTTCCTGCGGATAAACTTGCAGAATGCGCCCGACGGTACTGCGATAGCGTAACAGTGTGCAAGAGCATAAAGGAAGCAGGAGAGCTGGCAATGGGATTTTCGCGCTCGGCCGAAGGAAAGAGCGCGGTGATAGCGTGCGGTTCGCTCTCATATCTTAATGAATTCAGAAAGAGCTTATGAACACCGGCAGGATAAATGCGATACTGAAAAATGATGAATACAGGAAGAACGCGGAGCTGACGCGCGAGCTCGAGAAGGACAGGATATACTGCCGGCACGGCGTGGATCACTGTCTCGATGTTGCGAGGATAGCAGCCCTTATCGCCGCTGATGAGGATTATGACGTAAGCCGCGAGCTGATATATGCCGCGGCGATCCTTCATGACATCGGAAGAGCCGAGCAGTATGCCCGGGGAGTGCGGCATGAACTGGCAGGGGCTGAGATCGCGGGCCCGATCCTGACAGAGTGCGGGTTTACAGAAGAAGAAAGACAGGAGATAACGGAAGCGATCGCATCCCATGGGGATGAGAGCGTAAAGGATAAAAAGAACCTCTCTGGGCTCATATACAGGGCCGACAAGATGTCGAGAAGGTGTTTTGACTGCGATGCCGCCGGCAGCTGCCACAAGAGTGCGGAAAAGCTTATTATGGAGATATGCTATTGATGAACATACGCGGAACGGAATTTGATTTTTCGGGAACTTCATATGTGATGGGAATACTGAACGTGACTCCCGATTCATTTTCCGATGGCGGTTTACATAACTCAACGGAGCGGGCCGTCGAGCATGCACTCGATATGATAAAGGAAGGCGCAGCCATAATAGATATCGGCGGAGAATCCACGCGCCCCGGATACGAGGGAATAAGCGCGGAAGAAGAACAGAAGAGGGTGATCCCTGTCATAACCGCGCTTAGGAACGTATCATCCGTTCCGATCTCGATCGACACGACGAAGCCGGAAGTCGCATCCGCGGCAATCGCTGCAGGAGCGGACATCATCAACACCGTGGAAGGCGCGGGGATAAGTGATGAGATGCTTGACGTTGTAAAGGAAACAGGCGCTT
>JAILNQ010000063.1 GCA_024691425.1 Lachnospiraceae bacterium | reverse complement strand
CTATCAGCACGCACAGAAAACACCAGTATTTGATATCTGACAGAAGCTTTTTGACTGTTCCTGCAAGTCCCTCTTGCGCTTTTATGTATGACCATGCATCTACGGATAGAACGCCTATGCATGCGCTTCCGAAAACGACGAGTCCTGTTGTCTTTGAGAAGGTGATGAGCACGCCTGCGGCAAAGAAGCCGATCCAGTTTTTCTGCAGAGCATAGAAAATAAGGAGCGGGAACAGGCACCAGATGTAGTAATCATACATATGGTACGTGGACATTCCGCATATCCATGGAGAGAGCATGAACATAACATCGGCAATTATGTAAGATCTGTTCTTCTTTCCGGGAACGAGATTGCGCAGAAGAAAGAGCATACCATAAGAAGCGGCGATTATGCAGAGCGCGTTGAGCACGAAGTATCCGGTCCGTATGTTATGGAAAAACAGCTTGAAGAGCACGAGAAGATACGCATATACGATCGAAACGTGACTGTGGAAAGTGAGCAGCTTCGCATCAAACAAAGACTCGTAACCCCGCTCATATATGAACTCATAGAGCGTATCGGAATCCCATGTGAACCGCACGCCTTCCGGTTCTGCGGAAAGGATTATCACGAATGCTGAAAGTGCGGCAGCTGCGATGATGAGGCAGCGGCTGTCCTTGTCAGAAAATGCGTGCAAAAAGAACGAGAAGATGTATTTCCGGAAGCGTACGACCGATATGAGACTAGCCAGAGTCCACATGATCAGACAAAGGATCGCGGCATGATCTCTGATATAGAATACATCTCTTCCGGCAGCAAAAATGAGCATGAGCTGATATATGAGAACGGTGAGGCTTAAGAAAGCATAGCATGTCTTAACTTTTTCGCTGGATTCCTCGGAGACTGATATCACAAACAGGCAGGCCGAGATGAATATGAGGCCCGCTTTTACGAAAAGGAACATATGATCCGCCGCTTCCTCTTCGTGCCCTATGAGGAAAGACAGAGAATATGTCAGAAATGACACAAGAGCAAAGAGACGGCCTGTTTTTGCGTTTATTATCTTATTCATGTTCAGAAGTTATCATATCACGAAATTACCTTGTGGCGATATATATATTTTGATAAAATACATAGTTGAGACAATTGTTGCCATTAAAGGAAAGGCAGGTACTGTCATGGATTCAAAAGTTATGCAGAAACTGAGTTACGGTCTTTTTGTTCTGACTGCGAAGGATGGTGATAAAGACAATGGATGCATCATCAATACCGCAGTTCAGGTAACAAGCGAGCCTAACAGGATCACGATCGCAGTCAACAAGGGTAATTATACGCACGACATGGTTCAAAAAACCGGAGTGTTCAATGTATCTATCCTCAGCGAGTCCGCGAAGTTCGGCACATTCCAGCATTTTGGGTTCCAGAGCGGAAGGGATACAGACAAGACTGTCGGCATCACATACAAGCGTGCGGCAAACGGCGTGATCTATATCGATTCATCTGAAGTGAACGCATATATCTCGGGAAAAGTCATACAGAGCATAGATCTCGGTACGCATACGCTTTTCATCGCGGATGTTACTGACGGAGAAGTCCTTAATCCCGAGGCATCTGCTACATATGCATATTATTTCGCGAATATCAAACCCGCACCCGGAAAAACCGAGGAGAGCAAAAAGGGTTGGATATGCACGATCTGCGGATATATATACGAGGGTGATCCTCTGCCGGATGATTTCATCTGTCCGGTGTGCAAGCACCCTGCCAGTGATTTTAAAAAATTGTAATTGATTCGGGAGACGTACAGAATGGGAAAAAAAGCGCTGATCACAGGAGTTACGGGACAGGACGGTTCATATCTTGCTGAGTTCCTTCTTGATAAGGGATATGAAGTTTACGGCATGATAAGGCGTTCATCTGTCGACTATCGCGAAAGGATCGCACATCTTGAGGGGAAGCCTCACTTCCACTTAAGATACGGAGACCTCAGCGACTCAATGAGCATAGTTGCTGTTGTTGGATCCGTAAGACCGGATGAGATATACAATCTTGCGGCACAGTCGCACGTGCAGGTAAGCTTCGACGCACCGGAGTTCACAGCTGATATCGATGCGACCGGCGTTCTGCGTGTGCTTGAAGCAGTAAGGAACTGCGGACTTGCTGATACGTGCAGGATTTATCAGGCATCTACTTCCGAGCTTTACGGAAAAGTTGAGGAAGTCCCGCAGAATGAGGAAACACCGTTCCATCCGTACAGTCCGTATGCGGTCGCAAAGCAGTACGGCTACTGGATCGTCAGGGAATACAGGGAAGCATACAACATGTTCTGCTGCAGCGGTATCCTTTTCAACCATGAATCAGAAAGGCGCGGAGAGACTTTCGTAACGAGGAAGATAACACTTGCAGCAGCAAGGATAGCTCAGGGAAAACAGGACAAGCTTTACCTCGGCAATCTCTCATCGCTGCGCGACTGGGGATACGCGAAGGATTACGTTGAATGCATGTGGCTGATACTTCAGCAGGATAAACCGGAAGACTTCGTCATAGCATCCGGCGTCCAGCATTCGGTCAGGGATTTCTGCACTCTTGCATTCAAGTATGCCGGGATCGATCTTGAGTTTTCCGGCGAGGGGCTTGACGAAAAAGGAATAGATAAGGCGACAGGGAAAGTAATTGTTGAAGTATCTCCTGATTTCTACAGGCCGACTGATGTAGTCAATCTGTTCGGCGATCCTTCAAAGGCAAAGAGAGTGCTCGGATGGAATCCTCAGTCAACGACGTTCGAAGAACTCGTAAAGATCATGGTCGATCATGACATGGCAAAGGTTGCGGTCGAACGTGCCGGGGAACATATAAGGCTGAACCTTGCCGAATATCTTGAGAAGGGTGTTGTGAAGTAACGATGATGGAAAAGAACGCTAAGATATATGTTGCGGGACATCGCGGAATGGTAGGCTCCGCGATAGTCAGGGAACTTGAAAGACAGGGATATATAAATATCATTGTCAGGACTCATAAGGAACTTGATCTTTGCGACCAGGCAGCCGTGGAGAAATTCTTCGAGCAGGAAAGACCGGAGTATGTTTTCCTTGCCGCGGCAAAGGTCGGAGGGATAGCGGCGAACAATGAGGCACTCGCCGACTTCATGTACGAGAATATGATACTTGAGATGAACGTCATTCATTCCGCGTGGAAGAGCGGCTGCAAAAAGCTTGAGTTCCTCGGTAGCTCGTGCATTTATCCGAGGATGGCGCCTCAGCCTATGAAAGAGTCGTGCCTTCTTACGAGCGAGCTGGAGAAGACTAATGAGGCATATGCTCTTGCGAAGATTTCGGGTCTTAAGTACTGTGAGTTCCTGAACAGGCAGTACGGAACCGATTACATAAGCGTGATGCCGACCAATCTTTACGGACCGAACGACAACTATCATCCGAGGCATTCCCACGTTCTTCCGGCGCTCATCAGAAGATTCCATGAGGCGAAGACGGAAGGCCTTACGGAAGTCACATGCTGGGGTGACGGCTCACCGCTGCGTGAATTCCTGTATGTAGACGACCTTGCCGATCTGTGCGTGTTCCTGATGAACAATTACAGCGGGAATGAAACGGTAAATGCCGGAACGGGCAAGGAGATCACTATAAAGGCGCTGACTGAGCTTGTAGCGAAAGTCATAGGTTATACAGGCAAGATCAATTGGGATCCTTCAATGCCGAACGGCACTCCGAGAAAACTTCTCGACGTCTCAAAGGCAGAATCTCTCGGATGGAAATATAAGACAGAGCTTGAGGACGGTATCAGGCTCAGCTATGAGGATTTCCTGAACAATCCTATGAGGGCCGAAAGATGAACATTATACTTCTATCTGGCGGCTCGGGGAAAAGGCTCTGGCCTCTGTCAAATGACATCAGATCAAAACAGTTCATAAAGATATTCAGGAAAGAAGACGGAACATACGAGTCGATGGTGCAGCGCATGTACCGCCAGATCAAAGCGGTCGATCCTGACGCTACCGTTACTATCGCAACAAGCAGGACTCAGGTTTCCGCAATAAACAACCAGCTCGGTGAGGATGTCGGTGTTTCGATAGAGCCGTGCAGAAGAGACACGTTTCCTGCGATCGCACTCGCTACCGCATATCTTACGGATGTAATGCATGTGCCGGAAGATGAGGCAGTAGTCGTATGCCCGGTCGATCCGTATGTCGAGGAAGACTATTTCGTTGCCCTTAAGAAACTGTGCGAACAGGCCGAGAAGGGAAGCGCGAATCTCGTCCTTATGGGAATGGAGCCGACTTATCCGAGCGAGAAATACGGATACATCATTCCCTGCCAGGAGAAGAATAAGGAAGGCGGAGCGGAAAAGGTAAAGGAATTCAAGGAAAAGCCAGACATAGAGACCGCTAAGGCTTATATAGCCGGAGGTGCACTGTGGAACGGCGGAGTGTTCGCATATAAGCTTTCATATGTTCTGAAAAGAGCGCATGAGCTGATCGATTTTCGCGATCACGCGGATCTGTTCAAAAAATACGATACGCTTACGCGCATATCATTCGACTATGCAGTAGTTGAGAAGGAACCTGACATAGAGGTCATGAGGTTTTCGGGCCAATGGAAGGATCTCGGGACGTGGAACACGCTTACCGAAGCTATGGAGGAGTCCTCTATCGGTGAGGCTATCCTTAACGAGACGTGCGAGGATGTCCATGTAATAAACGAGCTCAACGTTCCTGTTCTCGTGATGGGAATGAAGAATGCCGTCATATGTGCAAGCGCGCAGGGCGTTCTTGTGTCCGACAAGGAGCAGTCGAGTTATATAAAACCGTTCGTCGACAGGATCGATCAGCAGATCATGTTCTCTGAGAAAAGCTGGGGCAGTTATCAGGTCATGGCGGTCGATGAGGGAAGCATGACCGTGAAAGTCACGCTCAATCCGGGACATGGCATGCACTATCATTCGCATAAGCTAAGGGATGAGGTGTGGACCGTTGTTGAAGGGGAAGGCACCGCGATAGTGGATGATGAGGTTATTCCGGTAAAATGCGGGGATGTCCTTCAGATGAAGGCCGGCGTGAAACATAAGGTTGATGCCATTACGGAGCTTAAGCTTATCGAAGTTCAGATCGGAGAAGAGATAAGCGTTCACGATAAGGAAAAATTCGACAGGGAATGAACGAGATCAACGTCATATATCAGTTCAACGAGAAGTACGTTCCGTATGCAGGGGTGTCGATAACATCCCTGCTTCTTAATAATGCGAAAGCGCATGAAGTGAATGTTTACATACTCGGAGAGAACCTGTCGGTAAAGTCCATAGAGAGGCTTTCGGAAACTGCCGGAAGGCTCGGGGGAAAAATATGGTTTGTCAGAACAGAGCAGCTTCTTTCGGAATTCGAAGAGATGGGAATGATACCGTACAGAGGTGCTTATTCGGTATATCTGCGCCTGTTCTTTACGAGACTTATCGACATGAAGGGAAAGCGGGTTGTTTACCTTGATGCCGACACGATAATTGACAGAGACATATACGATCTTGCTTATCATGACCTTAACGGCAAGAGCATCGGCATGGTTCTTGAGTCGATAACGGACGACTACAAGCTGATGATCGGAATGAGCAAGGAGAGTGAGTATTACAATTCCGGCATGATAGTGTATGATGTTGACAGATGGTGCGAAAAAGATTACTGCGCTAAGCTGCTTGAACACATCAGGAATGTCAGGAGCAGCTACATAGGCGATCAGGATTTCATCAATATCGTCTGTGCGGGCGATATATGCCGTCTGCCGCTTAAGTACAATTTTCAACCGCTTCATGCAAGGTACACGGAGAAACAGTATTTCAGCGCATTCGGACAGGAACCGTATTACAGTGCCGAAGAGATAGAGAAAAACCGCGAGGAGGCCGCCATTTATCACTGCTACAGATGGCTCGGCGAGTTTCCGTGGAACAGGGGTAATCTTCACCCGTTCAATGATATTTTTGACAGATATATGCAGATGTCAGACTGGAAGGGATATGTCAAAGAAAAAGCGGACAAAGGACCGGCGCTTTATATCGAAAAGATGCTGTATGTCCTGCCGCGCGGCATTTTCATAAAGATATTCAGGAAGGCGCATGAGATAGTGCTGATGCGGGCGGAAGCTGACGCAAGACAGAGCAGGGCTAACCTGCAGGCGTAGAAAGGATGTATCAGGTTTTCCCTGA
>JAILNQ010000038.1 GCA_024691425.1 Lachnospiraceae bacterium | reverse complement strand
TCGGAGGCAATTTTCCTGACACGATCTCTTTTCTTTTATTATTTATTGCTTTTATTTTATATTTATTTATAGTTTAAATCGATTTACAAAACTTTTCGATTCTCGCAATTTCTCGGTTAGCTTTCATGCAGTTTTTTGATTTTTCTTCCTTGTTTTATTTTCCGTTCCGGATCTTTGGTCGGCTTCGCAATTTATTTATAGAAGCCTCTGAAGTCTTATTATCACTGCTTTTTGCGTTCTTTTCTTTTTGTATTATTTAATATAAAAAATCATATATCCGTATTTATTGCTATTAATAAATGCAAATAAATGCTGATCGGATTTCGAGCACGGCGGGTCATCGTTTTTGACCTGACGTACTCGACTGAAGTCTCTTTGACTTTTCTTATATTTATAAATCTAATTTTATATTTTTTTATGCATTTTAATACAAATTTGCATTTGTATCTATTTAAAATATACTTATAAATATTTTTATGTAGTTCATAATATAATTTTGCATTATTTTCTATTTCTTTTTACATTTTTCTACTTATTTCTATTTTTATATTGTAATAAATATAAATAAATGATAGAATAAGACCCAGAAAAACAAAAAATAACCATTCAGAGCAGAATGAATGCCGCAGATTCCGGAAAAACCTCTCAGATCAATCAGGAAGAGCATAGCTAAAACGGCCAAAAGCACCGGCAAAAGCCTGTTTTTCGGGTTCAACGGTGTAAAAGTACGGAAAGGGGAACACAAATGGGAGCAAAGATCATAGGAATTGCCACGCAGAAGGGCGGCGTAGGCAAATCAACAACCGCGATAGAGTTCAGTGCCGCGCTGGCCATAGAGCACGATAAAAAAGTGCTTCTGGTCGATTTTGACGGGCAAACGAACTCTTCAATGTATTTAGGAATAGAAGATCCTAAATTTACGAGCTACGAATTAATTAAAGATCCTAAGCTTGTCAAGAAAGCCATAGTGAAGCTCGATCATTTCGACATAATACCGGGATCGGCAAATCTGTCGCTCATAAACAAGGAATTTCCTGAGCCGGCGGACGTCTTCAGGCTCGATGACGCGCTCGACCTCGTAAGGAAGAGCTATGATTACATAATCATCGATAACGGGCCTCAGAGAGACCTGCAGATGCAGATGGTATATGTAACAAGCGATTATATCGTATGTCCGACAGATGAAAGCGAAGGCGGCATAAAAGGAATAGAGAACGTCTACGAAGACGTCGAGAAGCTCAAGAACGCAAAGATCTCCATGTCACACGCCGAGGTGATCGGTGCGATACTCACAAGGTTCAAGAAGTCACAGGTTCTCTCAAAGAGCCTTCTGGACTACCTGAAAGCCACGATGGGAGCGATTTCCGAGAATATCGGTGTATATACGACGGCAGACTGCACAAAGGCCGGTGAAGCAAAGATAATGAAAATGCCGATCCAGGAATATGCACCTTACAGCACGGTTGCGATCGACTACAGAACAATAATCGATTCACTTCTTGAGAAAATGGGGGATTAAGGGATGAGCGCAAGGACAGAATTCAACAAAAAGATGCAGAAAATGCAGGAGAGCGCCAAAAAGAGCGTGCCTCAGAACAGCACCGAGGCGCTCATAAAGAAGATGGAAGAGGACGCATCAGGCGGCAAGAAGCCTGCAGGAAAGCCAAAGGCTGCTGCAGAACCTGTTTCAAAGACTGCAACGCCGGAAAAGCCGCTGGTCCGTCAGAGAACGATAAAACAGCCGCTCGGCAGACCGAAGAAGTACGAAGGCGAGCAGGAAGTCATAACGATCAAGGTGCCCAAGGAAATAAAGGATAAAGTAAGGGCCGCTGCGGCAGCAAACAGGATGTCGCTCGTTGACTACCTGATGTACATCGTCGAAAACGACTACAACGAGCATTACAGCGAATATGAATCCTGATAAGGAAACCAGGTTGACGGCATATTCATCAAAAGAGCTCGGTTCAGGATCAAAAGCGGCAGACCATGTAAAGAAAAGAACAACAGACATGTTGTTCTTTTCTGTTATTATATTATTAAACAACTTTATTTTGTTCTTTTATTTGATCAGGCGACAAACCTTGAAAATACGCGATTTCTTGTCGGAAGACGTGTGCCTTTACAGACCCTGAAGTGGCATGCTGACGGTTTCGCGGTGAATCTGCGAAGATAAAGAAGTGGGAAAATAAGGACCTTCCGGAAAATGAAGCCGTGGGGCAAAACAGACCTTGCGGTTTATATGACGGACAAAGACGTGGGTAAATTTTGATATTCTATGGGGCAAGATAATATTTGGTGGGTAAAACTTGACCGAAGAGGTTTGGTGATTTTTGTGAAATATCACAACTGAAAGAGCGTTATGTGGGAAATTTCAGACCGTATCTCAGCGCGTACTGATAAGGTCAGCGTTTTATGGATCGAAGATGTGGGGAAATTCAGACCGCTGACCGTTGAAGATGTGTATAAAATTCGATACGGAAGAAAGTCCCTGTATAAAGGCGTTAACGGATGACGCAAAAATAGTTTTCGGTGGGTAAATTTAGATAAGCCGATACATTTCGTGGGGAAATTCAGACCCAAAATTGACCGAATCGGTCTAAAAGATGTGGGAATTTACAGACCGTCAAAAAGCACAGCATTTTGACAGAACTGCCGTAAAGCCCACAATATCTATGTTTTTCGGGTTTGACATCGGCAGAAAGTTCATTTACACTAACAACTGAAGATGTGGGGAAAATTCAGACACATGTTGATGAGGGGTAAAAATGAACAACAGTCTTGCGATCAAAGCGGAAAATGAGGATTTTCTGTATTCAAATCTTGAAGTAAAAAAATCCAACTACCTGATATCTGCAAAATATTCGAGCTCGCTTCTTGAAGTGCAGCTCTTAACGCTCGGCGTCCAGAGGGCGGAGAGGACCGATGACGGAAGGATATCGGCAAGCTTCTCGGCAAGAGAACTCCGGTGCCTGCTCGGCAAGCAGTACAAGGATGTCTACAGCCAGCTCAAGAAGACGGCGATAAAACTTCTCGACAATAAAATAGTGATAGAGGATGCGGACAGCAAGAAATTCGCTGCCGTCAACATCGTGAGCGCCTGCCGGAGCGAGAACGGATGCTTCAGCATATCGTTCACGAAGGAGTCGGAGGATATTGTTTTCGCCCTGAAGGGCGGGTTCACGCCGATGAACGTAAAGCTCCTGACATCGTTTGACTCAGTGCTCTCGTTCAGGCTTTACGAGATTCTCAAGTCCAAGACATGGGAATTCTACAAGATCGCTGACAATCTCTACAGCATAGACATCGGACTCTCGGAGCTCCGTGTAACGCTGGGGTGCCTCAACATCGCGAATCCCGAGATCGCGGCCCTCATGAGCGGCAGCGAGAAGATCGACTTCGACAGGGTGATAGAGAAGGGATTTGCGATCGCGGCAAAAGACAAGGCTTTCAACAAGCCGAAATGGAACGAGTACCGTGAATTCCGCAGGGGTGTGCTCGAAGTGGCGATCCCGGAGATCAACGAGAAGTCGGACATCGAGGTCAACTATGCTCCGATAAGGCAGGGCAGGGGCGCGAAAGTCATCGGCATCACGTTCACGATCCAGCGCAAGAAGGACAAGGCGAAGAGCAAGGTCGTTGAGTTCCCGCGCGATATTTCCGAGGATGACGTGCTCGATGAGATCATCGCGATGCGCGGAGGAAAACTGAAAGTCAGTGAGGCCCGCTCGATCGCGGAAGCCGCGAAGTACGACATCGAGAAGATCCGCGAGAAGAATGAGATTTCGAAGCAGTCCAGTTATGACAATTGGACAGCGTTCATGATCGCGGCCATTAAGAAGGACTACACCCGCAACACCACGAAGAGCTCGGCGGGCGCAAGGATACATGATTTCGCGGAACGCGACATTGACTATGATGAGCTCGAGCGATTCGTGAATTCAGACAAATAGAAAGATGTGGGTAAAATCAGACCCATGAAAATCCTCACTTTTTTCCAAAAAACCTGAAAAAGCCGGAGTCAGAAACCTGAACAGTCCATTCAGTGTCTCAGAAGCCATGCGAATGCGGCGGCCGTCCTGCCTGCAGGATCGGTGAAATGATTTCCGCGGTTATACTCGAGAGTGCATTCGATACCCTCTGAGACGAGCAGATCATGCGCTTCACTGATGCATCTGCCTACGGAAGCCATGACAGGATTGCGCGTCTTTTCCTCGCGGTCGCCGAGACTCAAATAAACAGAGCCGCAGCTTATGCGGTTATCCTTCATATAATCCATGAAGCCCGGGAACCATACCGAAGGGGATGCCGCGGCGGCGCCGGAGAAAGCATCGGTCTGATGTACCGCCCAGAGGGCGAAAAGCCCTGCGAGCGAGTATCCGCCTATATAGCAGGTCCTGTCTGGCGGGCAGATCCCGAGAATGTAATCGAGAGTGCGGGCCGCGCCGTCGCCGAACGGCCTGTCGCCGAAAACCGGGGGAGCTTTCCACGGCGAGAGATCACAGAACCAGTCTTCAGTTTTTGCGGCGAGAAACAGAAATGACGATGAAGACAGCCTTTCTATCGCCGCAACCTCTTCCTCTATGAACTTCATTTCATTCGCATCCACTGCCTGGATGAGCACGGTATTTGCATTCCTGTCCCCGAATTCCTCGTAAGTCATTTTCAGTTCCTCATACATATTATAAAGCGCGTAATCCCATAATATAAAATACAATCTTAATGTATGCTTTATCTGCATGATTCTTTCGCATGATTTTCAGCCGGAAATAATCCTGCCAGAACAGCATCCTCAACGAGATTATAGCACAGCTTATGCCATGTAAAAGGGCACCTTCGGTGTTCTTTTATTGTGTGTACATAAATATGCGCATTCCGGCAGGTATCATAACATCTGAGAGCCAGCAGCAGAGCAAGAAACGAGAAACAAGACCGAGAACCGACAGCCTTCCCTTCTGGCATCCGCCGTCACCCAAGGGATGAAAGACAGGATATGTCCACAGGGAATAAAATAATTGCTGCATGGAGAAACAGGAAATGGCAGACAACGCAGAAAACTATAAACAGATGTCCATATTCGACCTGATAAACGGCACCGGCGGCGGCACGGATATGTCCTCGGATCAGATCGGTGCGGCCATAGAGCAGCTCCGGAAGATGCAGAAGGTCAAGAAGTTCGAGGAAGAGCAGGCAAGGAAGCGGGACAAAGAGGAGCGAAAAAGGCTCGCCGAAGAGAAGAGAAGACAGCGCGAGGAAGAGGCAAGGCTTGCCGAGGAGCAGCGCATCGCCTCGATAACAAGCATGGAGCTCGACCTTACCTGGGAGAATGCCTATGCCGGCAAAGAGGAAGTGATCGGAAACCGGACCGAGAGCATTTCCGATGCTTACGTGAAATGCCTCAGCAGCAAAGCCTGCGTGGATATCGAATACATCGCCGCACTGTCCGCGAGCACGCCGAAGGATGTCATCGAGCGCCTTAAGGGCTCGATCTACCAGAATCCTCTGAAGTGGGACGAGTGCTTCTATAAAGGATGGGAGACCGCCGACGAGTATCTTTCCGGGAACATCAGGGAAAAGATCATTGACGCCGCGGAAGCGGACAGGCGCTACAACGGGTATTTCGCGGACAACGTGAAAGCCCTTAAGAAGGTGCTTCCGCCGGAAGTCAGCGCTGACGACATATACATAACGCTCGGTTCGCCGTGGGTTCCCGCGGACGTCATCGAGGACTTCATCAGGCACATTGAACACAGGGATTACGGATACCGTAAAGTCATGCACGATGAGCTGACAGGGACGTGGGCTTTCGATTTTTCATGCAAGGATGCGTATTACTATGTGCCCTACGAGAACAGGGAGAAGTTCGGAACGTCGAGAAGGAACGTGTTCGAACTGCTTCTTAAGACGCTGAACATGCAGAACGTCGCCGTGTACGACTCGGACACGGTGTACACAGATTCTTTCCAGAAGCCGAAAAAGGTGCGCAAGATCAACAAAGAGGAGACGACTCTCGCATTCGAGAAGCAGAAAGCCCTGATCGAGGAGTTCCAGGAATGGGTATGGTCCGATGCCAAGAGAAAGAAGCGCCTCGAGAGCATCTATACGGAAAAATACGGGAGCATCAAGCAGCGGCATTTCGACGGAAGCTTTCTCGAGCTTCCAGGGATGAACCCGGAAATATCGCTTTATCAGTACCAGAAGGACGCCGCGGCGAGGATCATTTTTTCCCCGAACACATTGCTCGCTCACGATGTCGGAGCCGGAAAGACCTTTATCATGATCGCGGCCGGAATGGAGATGAAAAGGCTCGGTATCTCGCAGAAGAACCTCTACGTCGTGCCGAACAACATAGTCGGACAGTGGGACCGCATGTTCCGCCTGATGTATCCGCTTGCCGATGTTCTCTGCATAGATCCGAAGGATTTTACGGAAAAGAAAAGAGATGCGGTCTTAGCGAAAATCAGGACCGGCAGCTATGATGCCGTCATCATGGCATACAGCTCTTTTACGAAAATCCCTCTGTCCAGGAAATGGCGAATCAGGCTCCTTCAAGAGGATGAGGACAGGTACGTGAACGTTAGGTGCGACAGGACCAAGAACAACTACAAGGTTGAGAACACCTTAGAGCGTATAAGGAACGAGATCGATGAGCTGAGGGGCGAGGCCGAGGACGGATCAGCCGAATTCTTCGAAGAGCTCGGAATAACACGGCTTTTCGTTGATGAAGCGCATAATTTCAAGAACGTCCCGATCGACACGAAGATCGAGAACGTTATGGGCATAAGCAGGACGGGCTCTCAAAAGTGCAAGGACATGATGAACAAGGTCAGGACTGTCCAGATGCTGAACGGCGGCGCGGGAGTGATTTTCGCAACGGGGACTCCCATAACCAACTCGATTACCGATGCGTACATCATGCAGATGTACCTTCAGAGCGGCGGACTCGCGCTCCTTGAGCTTGAGAGCTTCGACAGCTGGGTCGGAATGTTCGCTGAGAAGACGACGGGCTTCGAGATCGACGTCGATACGAGCCAGTACCGCCTGGCCACGCGGTTCGCGAAGTTTCACAATATACCGGAGCTCACGAACCTGTTCGCGCAGATAGCCGATTTTCACCCGAGGGGCGAGGATGCGGATATTCCTGATCTTAACGGGTATGATGACGTCGTGGTGCATCGGACGGCTGATTTTGCGAAGTATCTTCAGACGATATCTGAGAGGGCCGATGCGATAAGAAGCGGCCAGGTGAACCGTAAGGATGACAATATGCTCCTCGTTACGACTGACGGCAGGAAGGCAGCGCTCGACATGCGTCTCGTCGACGGAAAGGCATCGTTCACGACTATGAGCAAGGTGTTCTCGTGCGCTGAGAATGTGGCGAGGATCTACAAGATGACATCGCTCGAGCGGAGCACGCAGCTGATCTTCTGCGACACGTCGACGCCCAAGGAAGGCTTCAACATCTACGATGAACTGAAGGGACTCCTTGTGAAGATGGGAGTACCTGCCGCCGAGATCCGCTACGTGCATGAAGCGGGAACGGACAGACAGCGTGAAAAGCTTTTCGAAGCGATGCGGCAGGGGACGGTGCGAGTCCTCGTCGGATCGACTTTCAAGCTCGGGCTCGGAGTGAACGTGCAGACTAAGCTCATCGCGCTCCATCACCTCGACGTTCCGTGGCGCCCGGCCGACATGATGCAGCGCGAAGGCCGCATACTCCGCCAGGGCAACGAGAACAGTAGGGTATGGATTTTCCGCTACATCACCGAGGGCAGCTTTGACGCATATTCGTGGCAGCTCCTCGAGACGAAGCAGCGCTTCATCACGGACATACTTTCTGGGACGATCGATGAGCGGGAGGGTTCGGACGTCGATGACACGGTACTCGACTACGGCGAGGTGAAGGCACTCGCGGTCGGAAATCCTCTGATAAAGAAGCGTGTCGAGGTCGCGAATGAGCTCACGAAGCACCTGATCCTGCAGAGAAAAGCAGAGCATCAGAAAAGGATCTACGAGAAAGAGCTCGCAAAGATCCCGAAGCGGCTTGAGAAGCTCAACGAGCTCATACCATTGATCGCCGAAGATGAGAAGGCCTACAGAGCCAGCGAGGAAACGTATACGAAGGAGGAGCAGGCGCAGCTCAGGAAGGAGATATTCGCCCTGACACATCTTTCCGAACCGTCGGCAGATGACGTCATAGTGTGCATCTACAAGGGATTCACGGTCACGGTCCCCGCAGACAACTCGACCGTAAAACCGTTCGTGGTGCTGACTAGGAGCGGGCGCTACACGGTACCCGTCACGAATAACGAGAACCTTTGCCTGTCTAAGATCGACCAGTGCCTCGAAGGCCTCAAGCAGCGCCTTGACGACCTGCGGCAGGAGAAGAAGGATGCGCTCGCGAAGACCGTGTATATGAAGAATCAGCTGCGCTCCGGAGAGGATTATCTAGCGAAGATCGAAAGCATAAGGAAAGAGCTCGCCAGGATTGACAAGGAGCTCGGAATATAGAACTGGAAAGGAAATGACATGGCCGACAAGAAAACCGTCATGCTGACGAACATACCTCAGATGCCCGTGAACCGGATGGTCGCGGAGCTTTCGGAAATCTACTGCAGAGTCATAGAAAGGAAGCAGCCGATAGCAACGGTTCCTTCCGTAATGCTCTGGGGGCCGCCCGGAGTCGGAAAATCGCAGGGCGTCAGGGAGATCGCGAAGGAGATAGAAAACCGGACAGGGAAGAGAACGAAGGTTACGGATGTGCGGCTCCTGCTCTTCAATCCGATCGACCTGCGGGGCATACCGACTGCGAACGAGGACAGGACGCTTGCGATATGGCTCAGACCGCAGATATTTCAGATGGATGACAACGATGATATAGTAAACATTCTTTTCCTCGATGAGATTTCCGCGGCGCCGCAGTCAGTGCAGGCGGCCGCGTATCAGATAACTCTCGACCGCACGGTCGGAGAGCACCGTCTTCCCGCGAACTGCATTGTCATCGCCGCGGGAAACCGCACGACGGACAAATCCGTCGCCTACAAGATGCCGAAAGCCCTTGCGAACCGTCTGCTCCACATAGAGGTGGAGACCGACATCGATTCGTGGAAGGAATGGGCCGAAAAGAGCGGCATTCACCCGCTGGTGCGGCAGTTCATTAGCGCGAGGCATGATGCGATCATGGCATTCGACAGCGCGTCGGAGGATCTTGCTTTCGCAACGCCCAGATCATGGGAGATGGTCAGCGGCATACTTCACAGCATGGATTCGGATGTTGAAAAGGCCTTTCCGCTCATAGCGGGCCTCATCGGGCTTGCCGCGGCGACGGAGTTCAGGACATGGAGCTTTGTCCATGAGGATCTTCCTGATGTTACGGATATTTTTGAGGGAAAATCACCCGATCTTCCGAGAAGTCCCGAGGTTATGACCGCACTGGTCAGCTCGATGGCATATTATGCGAAAGAGCACAGAACCGATATGAAGCTCATAGAAAACTCGATAAAATATGCCGAGCGGATGCCGCCGGATTTTTCGGTGATGCTGATGAAGAGCTACATGGGAATCGAAAAGGGATACAGAGAGAAGCTGATGAAGCTTCCGGTTTTCGCGAAGTGGATCGAGAAGAAGGGCAATCTCCTGAATGGATATATCTGAGCAGAAGAAAAGGGAATACACTCGCAGGATCATGCATGCGAGGCTCCGCTGCATCTGCAGCCACGGATTTTACGGCATGCTTCTTATGAACTGCAGGTTCGGCCTCGGGGACGCGCATGATACCGCATGGCCCGAGGAAGACGACATGATAATGTTCAATCCTGATTTTCTTGAAGGGATTGATGATGCGGGTCTCGATTATGCTATGCTTCATATCCTTCTGCATATCGTGCTCGCAAGCTTAGAGGAGCCGGAAGAAGAGGACGAGGCATATGACGAGGCGATCGACATCGTTGCCAACTCGAACATACTTTGCGCCCTTGACGGGAATGAGGCCGCCCTGTCGCTGTCCGATCCGGACAGCGCAGAAAAACACCGCGCTCCCGACGGCAGTGAAGGCTATGAGCATACCGTTGAGGAAGTCCGCAGAATGATCCTTTCGCGGGATTCCGATTCTGCGGGACGTAAAGAAGAAGACTCTGAAGATGGGGAAGATCAGGGGAATGATCAGAATCATAGCGAGACAGACAGAGAAGAAGATGAAGAGTCTGAAGATGGGGAAAATCGGGGCGATGATCAGGATAATAGCGGGACCGACAGTGAAGAAGGAAATCAGGGTTCGGCTGCTTCTGGAGAAGGGAAGCACGGGGGATGGGATTTTCACCCTCACAAAAAACAGTCAGGTGCCGAAAAACGCAGGATAAAAGATGACTGGACAGTAAGGGTCTGCAGGGCCTGTGAGGCCATGGCAGAGCGCATGGAGAATATAAACGATAACGAATCCGGCAAGGACGCCGGATCGATCCCGATGTTTGCTGAGCGGCTCATGAAGGAGCTGAGGAAGCCTCAGACGGACTGGCGCACGGTTCTTGACGAATTCATTCAGGAAGATATCATCGACTATTCGTTCATGCCGCCTGACAGAAGGATGGACGGCAGCCCCTTCTTTCTGCCTGATTTCAACGAGAAGGATGACCGCGTTGAAAAGATTCTCTTCATGATTGACACCTCCGGATCGATGTCTGATAGCGCAGTTACAATGGTGTATTCGGAAGTGAAGGGCGCCATCGACCAGTTCGGAGGAAAGCTTCAGGGATGGCTCGGTTTTTTCGACGCGGCGGTTGTGGAGCCGCAGCCGTTTACGGACGAAGATGAGTTTTCGGTTATACGTCCGCAAGGGGGCGGAGGCACGAGCTTCTCCATCATATTCAGCTATGTCAGGGAATTCATGGAAGACGACCCTCCCGTCAGCATCGTAATCCTGACCGACGGCTACGCGCCGATGCCCGATGAGTCAGAAGCGAACGGCATCCCCGTCCTCTGGATCATTACGAACGAGGAAGTCACGCCCCCATGGGGCAAGATCGCACGAGTCGAAGAGTGAGGACCGGTGACGGTTCTCATTTCTCATTCCGCGGCATTTCTGATATAATTCATCTTAGATGCATCAGACTGGTTTAACGAGGTGAAAATCATGGCTCTTCTCCAGGTAAATTATACTTCAAAGGCTCTTTTCCGTACGGTTCCGCTGAACGTGATCCTGCCGTCTGACAGATTTGACGCAGATACGGACCGATATCTTGTGAATGACGGACAGAAGTTCAAGACGCTCTATCTTCTGCACGGACTGCTCGGGAATTATACGGACTGGGTTAGCCGCACGCGGATCCAGATGTGGGCGGAGGAAAAAAATCTCGCCGTGGTGATGCCGTCGGGAGACAATTCATTTTACTTCAGGTCCCGCACCCCGTGGAACGATTATGAGAAATTCATTGGCGAGGAGCTCGTAGAGATGACGCGAAGGATGTTCCCGTTGTCGCGAAACCGCGAGGATACGTTCATCGCGGGACTTTCGATGGGCGGCTACGGTGCGATCAGGAACGGGATTGTTTATTCGGACACATTCGGTGCCGTCATCGGGCTGTCATCTGCCATCCATATATTTGAGGATACATCTGAAGAGGCAAACATAGGACTTTTTGACAACCTTGAGGCTGCCGCAAAAACGGACCTGAATCCATGGATCGCGGCCGAAGAGATGATAAGAGAAAAGAAACCGGTCCCTAAGTTCTACATGGCCTGCGGAACGCAGGACGAGTTCATGAAGATCAATACTGAATTCAGGGATTTTCTTCTCGATATGGGCATTGACGTCACATGGGATGAAGAAGACTACGGCCATGAATGGCCTTTCTGGGATAGCCAGATCAAAAAGGTGCTCGACTGGCTGCCGCTTTAAGATGCCGGTTGACACATGAGTTGCGCCGGAGGCTGATCGGCGGATAATCTGTATATTTCGGAGGTTTAAAAATGTTTCCTTACTTGAGAACGGCGGATGAATTCCTGGAGGACTGCAAAGAAACGGGATACGGAATTAATGATACTGGGGCAGGATATGAGATTATGCAGAGCACGCTATCAGGGTGCCAGTATGTTGACGATAGGGACAAAGACGCGTTCCATGATAGTAGTGCCCCGGATTTTATGAATTGCAGAAAGTGTGAAAAAATGCCGCGTCTAGTCGGGTGGCTCACACAGAGGGTGAATCATGCGAACTGGGGAGAGGATCTCGGAAAAAATGGTGTAGGAAATGTACAGTTCAGTGAAATCGCCGCATGGTGCCAGTCCGTCTGCAAGCATATGCGCCTGGTCATTAATGAAGTTGAAAAGGAAACGAGAGAGAAGCTATGCATAGGCATAGAGTATTATCTTGAGAACAGTTTTGAGATCGAGGGGACCGGAACCCGCCTGGACATGATGATCGGGGGATGGGGATACGGAAAAGATGAAGATAACAAACCGATAATAACCGAACCGGTAATGAAGATTATTGTTGATACATACACTCAGTTGATGCTTTCTGTTGCTGATAAACAAGAGCCGATACAGAATCTGAGAGCGTATGTCCTCGGCAACTGGGCAGCAGTAAGAAGGACGTTGCATAACAAGAAGGTTGGAGGATGTAGTGCTGAAA
>JAILNQ010000008.1 GCA_024691425.1 Lachnospiraceae bacterium | reverse complement strand
GTTCACGGCTCAGGTTTACGTTCTTACAAAGGACGAGGGTGGCCGTCATACACCTTTCTTCAACAACTACCGTCCTCAGTTCTACTTCAGGACAACAGACGTTACAGGTGTGTGCAACCTTCCCGCAGGCACAGAGATGTGCATGCCCGGCGATAACATCGAGATGACCATCGAGCTTATCCATCCCGTAGCTTGTGAGCAGGGTCTTACATTCGCTATCCGTGAGGGTGGTAGGACAGTCGGTTCAGGAAGAGTTGCTTCCATCATCGAGTAATTTTTCAAGAATCAATAAGCTATACAAAAAACAGGGACAGCTTGTCCCTGTTTTTTGTGCGATAACATAAACTATTAATGAAATCTTTCCGATATATTAATATGGAAACGTATCTGCCAGTTTCTGTTCAGATAGGTGTGGTCCCGAACGGACTCGGGATCCGTAAACGGAAAAACCGTTCCCTATATTTCAAGGAAGAAGGTGCTGAATATGACAAATTCTATTTTTGGTGTAGGCGCATCGCCACCTGTATCAGCGTATTCTCAGCAGCAATCCGTCAGAAAGGAAAAACCGGTAAGCGAAGCGGTTGAAACGAAAGAGTGGAAACCCGTTTCAGAAAAAAGCTCTCTCATTCCTACCGTAAAGGCAGGCTATGGGACAACCGTAGGCGATGTCAATCTGTCGGATAAGGCTAAGGACTACTATGCCAAGCTGAAGGAAAAATTTTCCGGTATGGATTTCATACTTGTCAGCTCGGATATGAAGGATCAGGTAAAAGCGTGTGCGAGCCTCTACGGCAGTTCAGGGAAGCCGGTTGTTCTCATCGATGACGAGAAGATTGAGAGAATGGCAAATGACCCAGAGTATGCGAAGAAATACGAGGAGGTCATCCGTTCCTCGATGCTGAAGCTTGAGAGCGCAAGAAACAGCCTTGCTGCGACAGGAGCTTCGATCAAGAATTTCGGCATGTCTGTGGATGATAACGGAAAGACAACATTCTTCGCAGTTATCGAAAAAGCCAATGAGGCAGCGGCAAAGATCAGGGAAAAGAATCTTGCCGCACGTAAGGCCGAGAAAGCCGAAGAAAAGAAGAAGGCCGAAAAAGAGGCCGAAGAAGAACGGATAGAGAGGCTTTCGGAAAAGAACAGGGAATTCCTGGAATTTACGTCAGAATCTCTTGAAGAGCTGATCAGCAGTGTTTCAAAATATGCTTTCAGCAGCTCGGAAAGCATGGTCATCGCGCAGGAAGGCATTGGTCAGTCGATAGACTTCAAGGGGTAACTAGCATGACCGGCATGGGAAACATACTGCTCGGCGCGTATAAAGCGGATTTTTCGAACCGATATGGAAAATCTCTGTTTCCCGCAAAGGATGATGATGGCAGCGCAGATCCGGCAGCGAATGTATCGCGGATGCGCAGGGCGCTGAAAAAAGGATGCCCTGATAGCGAGCCGGTTTCTGTAGTGGATTCCATGAAGCTCTACAATGATTTTCTCAAGAAGCAGAAGCAGAAAACTGATGATGCCGCTCTTGTGAAGAAGAAGGTCAGGTACAGTTTCAGAAGCATTTCTTCGAAAATCGTAAGCAGCAGGACTTCAGTATCTGCCAGAGGAGTCATATCCCAGGCGAGGCGTGAAGTACAGAGGCTGAAGGATGCCAAAAGATCAGGCAAGTACGACAGCGAAGAGATAGATGCCGCTATCGATCATGCAAAAACAATGGAGAGGATAGCCCGCAGAAAAGCCAGGCATCTCGAAGAGGAAGAGATGGCAAAAAGATGTTCCTCCGACAGAGCCGGAGCCGTAAGCGGCTATGAACCCGATGACAGAGAAGAAGACAGTTCCATAAGGGAAGAGATCAGAAAGCTCCGTGACGAGGCAGACGCCATGGAGAAAAAGGCTGAAAACGGAGAGTACATCGAATCCGAGACGGTTACGAACGAGATGATCGACGATCTGTGCGACAGCATGGAGGATATTCTCGATGAGATTGAAGAGCTGTCCGGACTTATGGAAGAACTGATGCAGAGCCCCGTGGATATGGATGCCGAAGATATCGAGGCTATGAAAGTGAAGCATCGGAACAGAGAAATGAAAGAAATGACAAAAGCCGATGCCGAGTACTTAAAAGCCATGTTTGAGCATTTTGAGGCAGAGAGGTCAGGACTTACTGTAGATGTTGCTCTGTAGCGGTATGAACTAACAGGAAGGAACCCGGATAGCACATTCCGGGTTCCTTTTTTTGTACCCTCCGGTTGTTTGCAAACGGGGCATAAAAGTTTATAATATAGAATATACGTTCGGAGGTAGCCAATGTCGGAAAAATACGATTTTCTCATAGTCGGAGCGGGTCTTTTCGGAGCCGTTTTCGCCCATGAGATGACCGCGGCAGGAAAATCCTGTCTTGTCATCGATAAGAGGGACCATATAGGCGGCAATATCTATACGGAGAATATTGAAGGGATAAATGTGCACAGATACGGGGCGCACATTTTTCATACAAGCAATAAGAAGGTCTGGGATTACATGAACTCGTTCGCCGAGTTCAACAGATACACGAACTCGCCTATAGCGAGATATAAGGATGAGCTTTATAATCTGCCTTTCAACATGAACACTTTCCATGCTCTCTGGGGAGTTACGACGCCTGAAGAAGCTAGAGCAGAGATCGAAAGACAGAAGAAGGAAGCCAAACTTCCCGACGGAAAAGAGAGCACGAATATGGCTGAAGCAGCCATACAGCTCGTAGGAAAGGATATTTTCGAGAAGCTTGTCAAAGGATATACGGAGAAACAGTGGGGCAAGAGCGCCGAAGAGCTTCCTCCGTTTATCATCAAGCGCCTTCCGGTCAGATTCACCTATGACAACAACTATTTCAATGACAGCTATCAGGGCATCCCGGTAGGCGGATATACAAATATCATAGAAAAGATGCTCGAAGGTTCAAAGGTCATTCTTTCGGCGGATTTCTTCGACGACAGGGAGAAATATGCTTCGATGGCCGAAAAGATCGTGTTCACCGGAATGATCGATGAATATTATGACTATTGTTTCGGAGAGCTTGAATACAGGAGCCTTAAGTTCGAGGATAAAATACTTGATACTGACAACTTCCAGGGCAATGCGGTAGTGAACTATACGGAATATGAAATACCGTATACGAGGATAATAGAGCACAAGCATTTTGAGTTCGCAGATGGAGACAGGACCGTTATCACCTACGAATATCCTCAGGCATGGAAAAGAGGCGATGAGCCGTATTATCCGGTCAATGATAACAGGAACGGTAAACTTTACGGAAAATACAGAGAGCTTGCCGATAAAGAGGATAAAGTGATCTTCGGCGGAAGGCTCGGAGAATACAGATATTATGATATGCACCAGGTCGTTGCTGCGGCACTTGACGCCGCAGAGCGTGAATTGAAGGGATAAACAGGATGCCTTTTGTTCATCTTCACACCCATACGGAGTACTCTCTCCTTGATGGGTCCAACAAGATAAAAGAATACGTCAAGTATGTCAAAAAGCTCGGAATGAATGCCGCCGCGATCACGGATCACGGAGTAATGTACGGCGTCATTGATTTTTACCGCGCAGCGAAGGAAGAGGGAATAAAACCGATAATCGGCTGCGAGGTCTATGTTGCGCCGAATTCGAGATTTGACAGGGAACTTACGGGCGGAGAGGACAGATACTACCATCTGATACTTCTTGCCGAGAACAACACGGGTTATCACAACCTGATGAAGATCGTGAGCATCGGGTTCACTGAAGGATATTATTACAAGCCGCGTGTTGATATGGAAACCCTCAGAAAGTATCACGAGGGGATCATCGCTGCATCGGCATGTCTTGCCGGAGAGGTCGCGAGATATCTTCAGAAGAACATGTATGAGCAGGCGAAAGAGACTGCAGCGAAATACCTTGACTGCTTCGGAGAAGACAACTATTTCCTCGAGCTTCAGGATCACGGAATTCCCGAGCAGATGACGGTGAACCAGGGGCTGCTTCGCATAAGCAAGGAACTTGGCATACCTCTTATCGCTACGAATGACGTCCATTACACGTATGCGGATGATGCGGCCGCACACGACCTTCTCCTGTGCATCCAGACTGGCAAGAAGGTTTCCGATGAAGACAGGCTCCGTTACGAGGGCGGACAGTTCTATATAAAATCAGAGGAAGAGATGGCAAAACTCTTTCCGTATGCGCCCGAGGCTCTCGAGAACACGCAGAAGATCGCCGACAGATGCAATGTCGAGATCGAATTCGGTAAATCAAGACTTCCTCACTTCGATGTTCCTGATGGGTACGATTCATGGACGTATCTGAGAAAACTGTGTTTTGACGGGCTAAAGAAGCGCTATCCCGGCTACGGCGATGACCTGAAGGAGCGCCTTGAATATGAGCTCGAAACGATAAAGAACATGGGATTCGTTGACTATTTCCTCATCGTTTCCGATTTCATCCATTTCGCGAAATCCAACGGGTACTATGTCGGCCCCGGCAGAGGCAGCGCCGCAGGCTCAATAGTCTCGTACTGCCTTGAGATAACGAACATAGACCCGATCAGATATCAGCTCCTGTTCGAGAGATTCCTGAATCCTGAGCGTGTAACGATGCCCGATATCGACGTCGATTTCGATGAGCACCGCCCTGATGTAATAGATTACGTTGTGAACAAGTACGGCAAGGAGAAAGTCGCGCAGATAGTGACTTTCGGTACTCTTAAGGCAAAGGGCGTTGTCAGGGACGTCGGAAGGGTGCTCGATCTCAATTATTCATACTGCGACAGCATCGCCAAGGCAGTTCCGGATGTGCCGAAAATCACCCTGCAGAAGGCTCTCGACATGGGCGGCGACCTGAAGAACATGTATGATACCGATCCTCAGGCGAAGAACCTGATCGACATGGCTATGAGGCTCGAAGGACTTCCGAGACATTCATCGATGCATGCAGCAGGCGTTGTAATATGTCCCGATGCAGCCGATGAGCTTGTTCCGCTCGCACGCGGATCAGACGGTACAATAGTGACGCAGTATGTTGCGACGACGCTTGAGGAACTCGGACTTCTGAAGATGGACTTCCTCGGACTCGTAACGCTCACCGTTATAAAAGAGGCGATACGGTTCGTCCGCGAGAACAGAGGCGTGGACATAAATGTCGAAGAACTCGGCTATGATGACATAAACGTATATAATTACATAGGAACCGGAAAAACGGATGGTATATTCCAGCTTGAAAGTGCCGGAATGAAGAACTTCATGAAAGAGCTGAAGCCTAAGAACATGGAGGATGTCATCGCGGGGATTTCTCTGTACCGTCCCGGACCGATGGATTTCATTCCGGAGTATATCAAGGGCAAGAACTCAAGGGGAGAGATAAGCTACGCATGCCCTCAGCTCAAGCCGATACTCGAGCCTACATACGGGTGTATTGTCTACCAGGAGCAGGTAATGCAGATAGTGCGCGATCTCGGCGGATATACGCTAGGCCGTTCCGACCTCATGCGCCGTGCCATCAGCAAGAAAAAAACTGATGTCATGGAAAAGGAAAGGAAGAATTTCGTATACGGCAATAAGGAGGAGAATATCCCCGGGTGCCTTTCGATAGGAATTTCTGAGTCTGTAGCGAACGGCATTTATGACAGGATCGTAAGCTTTGCGGAGTATGCGTTCAACAAATCGCATGCGGCCGCTTATGCCGTTGTGGCTTATCAGACCGCTTATCTCAAGTATTATTATCCGGTTGAATTCATGGCGGCTCTTCTTACGAGCGTCATCGATAACACAGCGAAGGTTTCGGAATACATTTATTCGTGCAAGGGCATGGGCATATCCATACTTCCTCCCGACATAAACCGCGGAGTTGCGGGATTTTCCGTGAGCGGAGATTCCGTCCTTTACGGGCTTGCATCGATAAAGGGAGTCGGATGGCCTGTGATCGAGGCTATCGTAAACGAGAGAGAGAAAAACGGTGACTTTACCGATATATACGATTTTCTCAGCAGAATGGACGGCAGGGAGATCAATAAGCGCGTAGTGGAGAACTTCATAAAATCAGGCGCTTTCGATACCCTTCCCGGTACCCGTAAACAGCTCATGTCAGTTTATGCCGCGTATATGGACGGTATACTCAAGGACAGGAAGCAGAACATGGCCGGGCAGATGACTCTTTTCGACATCGCCGGACAGGATGCGAAAGCGGATATGAGCATGGAGCTGCCGGATGTCGGAGAATATCCTAAGAACGAGATGCTCGCGTATGAAAAGGAAGTCCTCGGCGTCTATGTATCCGGGCATCCGCTTGAAGAGTATGAAAGCGTTTGGCGCAGGACCATTACGAACGTCACGACGGATTTTGCATATGACGAGGAGATCGGGACGTCAAAGGCCAGCGACGGCCAGAAGGTGACCATAGGCGGAATAATAGAAACCAGAACAGTTAAATACACGAAGACAAACAAGGTCATGGCGTTTCTTACGATAGAGGACCTTCTAGGAACGGTCGAGGTCATTGTATGGCCTGATGACTACGAAAAGAATTCGCGGTATCTTGAAGAGGACTCAAAAGTGTTCATTGAAGGGCGTGTTTCGGCCGAAGAGGAGAAGGACGCGAAAGTCATATGCAACAGGATAATCCCCTTTGAAAGCGTCCCCAGGAAGGTCTGGATAAAGTTCGCAACCAGAGAGGAATATGCACAGAATGAGGAAAAACTTAAGAATGTGATTGCGGATTCCGACGGTAAGGATATAATTGTAATATATATTGATGCGACAAAAGAGAAAAAGACGCTTCCCGCTAACATGAGCGTTAACGCCGGCAGAGAACTTATCGACAGTCTTTCGGAAGCGTTCGGAGAAGACAACGTCAGGGTGACATAGCGCGTCCGGCGGATATTCCAAGGTTAAGGAGAAAAGGAATGGCAAAAGAGATTCGCACGATCGGAGTACTTACAAGCGGAGGAGATGCCCCCGGTATGAATGCGGCAATACGTGCCGTTGTACGGAAGGCGATAGCGTCCGGAAAGAAAGTCATGGGAATTGAGAAAGGATACAGAGGTCTTCTTGATGAGGAGATCTACGAAATGTCTCCTAGAGACGTATCCGATTCAATTCAGCGCGGCGGAACTATACTGCGTACGGCAAGGTGCGAGGAGTTCATGACAGAAGAAGGGCAGAAGGCCGGAGCTGAGATATGCAGAAAGCACGGGATCGACGGTCTTATAGCGATAGGCGGCGACGGAACGTACCGCGGCGCTCAGAAGCTTGCCGCTCTCGGGATCAACACGATAGGCGTTCCTGCGACAATAGATCTTGATATATCTTCGACAGATTACACGATCGGATTCGATACTGCAGTAAATACTGCGATGCAGGCCATAGATAAGGTCAGGGATACATCGAGCTCGCATGAGAGATGCTCGATAATCGAGGTAATGGGAAGGAATGCCGGATATATCGCGCTCTGGTGCGGAGTCGCAAACGGAGCGGAAGACATACTTCTTCCTGAGAAATACGGTTATGAGGAGCAGGAGATCATAAACAACATAATCAATAACCGTAAGAAGGGAAAAACTCATCACATCATCATCAATGCCGAGGGAATAGGCCACTCGACATCCATGGCCAGACGTATAGAGGCCGCAACCGGACTTGAGACTAGGGCTACGATACTCGGGCATATGCAGCGCGGAGGTTCTCCTACATGCCGCGACAGGTACTGTGCATCGATGATGGGCGCATATGCTGCAGACCTTCTCTGCGACGGTGCAACGAACCGTGTTGTATCGCTCAGAAACGGCGAATGGACTGATTATGATATTGATGAAGCGCTTGCAATGGAAAAGCATATTTCCGAATACGAGTACTCGGTCAGCAAGGCGCTTGCGATCTGAGCCAAATGATAACAAGTACGTCAAATGATAAAATCAAACATGTGACACAGCTTGTCAGAAACACAAAAGCCCGCCGAAAGGAGGGCGTTTTTGTGGCAGAGGGGACAAGGTTCGCATCGGAGATTCCCGAAGATAAGCTGGTAGAATGTTTTGTGTCGGAAGATTATCTGAAGACGGATCCGGATCTTTCGGTTTTTGGTTATGATACAGAGCCGGTCGAGGTAAGTTCTGCAGTATTTGGCAAAATGTCCGATACGGATAATCCTCAGGGAATACTGTGCGTATGCAGGCAGGATCAGCATGACTTGAACGATTTTCTCTCGAAGAGGAAAGGAGCTGTAAGGCTTCTTGTGCTTGAGGGAATACAGGATCCGGGAAATCTCGGCACGATGATCAGGACTGCGGAGGGAGCCGGATTCGATGCGGTGATCGCGGATGAGAATACGGTCGATGCATATAATCCGAAAGTCATCAGATCGACGATGGGATCGATCTTCAGGGTTCCGTTCATTTCCGTAAGCGATCTTCCCGGAACCGTTGAGCAGCTGAAGAATGCAGGAATTACGGTTTATGCCGCGCATCTTGACGGAAAGAGGAATTACAGGGAAGAAGAATACGGGGACAGGATCGCTTTTCTTATCGGGAACGAGGGGAATGGCCTGTCAGAGGAGATCACAAAGAAGGCGGATATCCTTGTGAAGATTCCGATGCAGGGAAAGCTTGAATCGCTTAATGCCGCGATTGCTGCGGCGCTTCTTATGTACAGATGACGCCGGACGTTTCCGGCGGATGTTCAATCCAAAAAGGAGGTCAACATGAAACTCGGGGTAGTAGGTCTTGGAAATATGGCTACGGCAATTGTCGGAGGCATAATAAAGTCTGGTCTTTTCGCGCCGGCGGATATCACCGGGTCGGATGCGTATGAACCGCAGAGAAAGAAGGCGGAAAAGTCATTCGGCATAAAAACGACAGGAGATAATGCCGAAGCAGCGGGCGGGAAGGATTATGTGATAATCGCGGTAAAACCTCAGATATATGAGGATGTTCTTCCAGGGATTGCAGGAGCCGCAGGGAAGAATACGGTCATAATCTCGATAGCACCCGGAAAAACTCTTGTCTATCTCGAAGACAGGCTCGGTAAGGATGCTAAGATAGTAAGGCTGATGCCGAACACTCCGGCGCTCGTCGGTGAAGGATGCACGGGCGCATGCAGGAATTCCAACGTTTCCGATGAGGAATTCGCATTTGTGATGAAGCTTCTTTCGGGATTCGGAAAAGCATTCGAAGTAAAAGAGAGCCAGATGGATGCAGTCGTTGCCGTTTCAGGAAGCTCGCCTGCATACGTGTTCATGCTCATAGATGCAATGGCGGACGGTGCGGTCGCAGAAGGTCTTGATCGGGCGACAGCTATAAAGATGGCGGCTCAGGCAGTGCTCGGAAGCGCTAAAATGGTGCTTGAGACAGGAAAGCACCCCGCTGAGCTCAAGGATATGGTCTGCTCGCCGGCAGGGACAACAATAGACGCAGTAGCGGTCCTTGAAGAGTCCGGATTCAGGGGCGCAGTGATCGATGCAATGGGCGCATGTGCCGAAAAATCGCGCAGAATTTGACTTTTGACGCAGGGTTTGTTATAATGCGAAGACCGATAATGTAATATTTTCGTAACATTTTTGGAGGAAGTCATGAAAAAACTTGCATGGCCGGCAGCAATTATTGCGGCAGCGATAATTATCGCCGGAACATGGGGGGGTACAGTCAGCGCACTCGGCAAAAATGACGACCATTTAGTGACTGCGGGGGCAGCCAAAGCCGTTACCGTTGACAGAACAAAAGCGGTTGCATCAAAAGGTACACTGAATATAGAGATCGAAAGGGATGACACGGCCACTAAGAAGGGAGAGGTTGCCGGCATTCCTTATGATAAGCTCGTAATGGCCAATGTTGACGAGGCCGTTAACGTAAGAGACAGCGCGTCCGAGGACGGTAAGCTTCTCGGCAAGTTCTTCAAGGAATGCGGAGGAGAGATACTTGAGAAGGGCGACGGCTGGACTAAGGTCAAGACCGGTGATCTTACCGGATGGATCAAGAATGATTACCTTATGTTCGGCGATGCGGCTGTTGAGCTTGCGGAAAAAGCAGTCGAGAAGAAGGCTACATGCACAACCGACTGCCTGAGAGTACGTAAAACGGCCGATCCTGACGGAACGGTTCTGGATCTTCTTGCAAAGGGAGACCAGATAGGAGTTCTCGGAGTGGACGGAGAATGGACGAAGGTTGAATTTTCTGACGGAGACGTCGGCTATGTTTCGTCAGAATATGTTACCGTAGCGGACCTTCTCGGAACCGGCAAGACGATGGAAGTCATCAAGGCCGAGGAAGAAGCCGTAAAGAAAGAGAAGGAAAAGGCCGAGGCAGCAGCGGCTTCAAATAAAAAAGGCGGAGACGGCTCCGGACAGACAACGGCAACAACAAAGACAACGACGGCTGCAGTTGCTGCGAATGTCAGCGATGAGGTATTGCTTGCAGCTCTGATACAGGCAGAGGGCGGTAATCAGCCTTATGAAGGCCAGGTATCTGTCGGTACAGTCGTTATGAACCGCTTAAAGAGCGGAAGATACGGAACGAGCATTTCGTCAGTTATATATGCAAAAGGCCAGTTCGGACCTGCGGGAAGCGGACAGGTTGCACAGATAGCGGCGGCCGGGCCTAAGGCATCCTGCCTTGCGGCTGCAAAGGATGCGCTCAGCGGTGTGAGCTATATCGGCGGTGCGACACATTTTCGGAACATCAATTCGGGTTACCCGGGAATCGTGATAGGATCGCACGTATTCTGGTAAATCCGCAGGTGCTTTCGGTATTTATCAAATATACTTGCATAAGTATATGTGTTCGTGTATAATACAATTCGTTGCGAAAGCAATGAAATAGGGCTATCGCCAAACGGTAAGGCAACGGACTCTGACTCCGTCATCTGGAGGTTCGAATCCTCCTAGCCCTGGAAAGTATTAAGCCATTGTTCGGTTACGAGCAGTGGCTTTTTTATTGAATTTACGGCATTTCTTGCAAGTGGAGACAAAGAAAAATCTGAGAATCATTTCAGTACAGATCAGTAATTATTTTCTCAATTTCACTAAAAATTAGCATTTTATCCTGATCAAATTAGTATTTCTATTATGCAAGATATTTTTGCTTTGTGAAAAATGCGCATACATAGACCATTATAGAATTGTGAATTTTGGCCTTTGATTATTTGAGATTTTTTATGTTATTTT
>JAILNQ010000017.1 GCA_024691425.1 Lachnospiraceae bacterium | reverse complement strand
TGACCGACACGGACGCAAAGGTCGCTGTATCGGATGCGGCATTCGGTTTTCTTGATAATGCAGAAACTGTGTACGCGGAAAGCGGGGCGAATGCAACCCTGTCTGTCGATGTGCTCGGCGGTAAACAGTACTGCTGGAAATACAGCACTAACGGAAGCACCTGGACTGACCTGAATGATGCAGATATCATCGGTGCATCCTCACGAACAGTTACGATCCCGATGAATGATGCACGATTCGGATACAAGTATAAATGCACAGTCACAGGACTTTCCGGAAATACAGAAGACAGCAGCGCAGTTAATATACGACGCAAGCTCATGATCACGAAGCAGCCTGAGGACATCAGAGGTGCTATGGGATCGACATACAATACAGGCCTTACCGCTTTCGGCGACGGTCTTAAGTACACATGGTACATGCTCGATGACGACAGCGGAAACCGCATATCCATAACCTACAAAGGCTACCAGACATCAACGCTTTCGATAAAGCTTGATGCCTCAACAGCTTACCGTTCTTTCGTCTGCGTCGTGAAGGATAAGTACGGCAACGAACTTACAAGCGATAAGATGACAATAAGAGAAAACATCACGGTATCCGTCACGCCGAAAAAGCTGACTCTCGTATCAAGGCCAGGATCGACGGCGGTCCTTACCGTAAACCAGACAGGGCGCTTCTATCCGGATGACTCGTTCGTATGGCACAGTTCCGCTGAAAGCGTGGCAACTGTTGAAAACGGAACCGTGACTGCGAAAGACGGCCTTACCGAACCCGGAACTGCAACGATCACTGTCAGCACAAGTGACGGAAAATACTCTGATTCCTGCATCGTTACGGTCAATCCTATCCCCGCCGCCGAAATGCCGAAGGCTTCCTTAGCATCCGGCCGCTACCCATACGGAAGCAAGGTGACGCTGACATCAGCTACCGCTAATGCGAAGATCATATACACCACGGACGGCTCGGATCCAGAAGTTGACGCTGCAGGATCGCCTTTGGGGACTACCGTCCTTTACTCGTCTCCTATTACGCTTACAGCAGATATCAGTCTGAAAGCCGCCACCGTCAAGGACGGTTATAAGAACAGCCGAACGAGCACATATAACTATACGGTTGAAGCCGGATGGGGAGATGTCAACGGTCTTATCAGAAATAAATTCACCGCCCCGGAAGATGTTCCGGACGGGATATGGTTCATTTTCGGAAATGAGAATGACGGCTATTCAGATGTATATACTAAGTCTGCCGATACCGATTTTTCAAAAACCTATACAGGCTCTGCCATCACTTTCGATACGGAAATCCATGTGTTCCACGGAAACGGCAGACTATGGCAGAACCGTGACTACACACTTACATACTCTGCCAATACATCTGTCCCGACCGCGGCCGCAAAGCCGCGTGTGACCGTTACCGGCAAAGGCAACTACACCGGCAAGAGCATTTTCTCATTCAGGATAGGTCCCGCAGATCTGTCAGATGCCGATATCACTTCGGAAAAGAGCATCGGTGCCGCAGCAGGAAGCAAGCTCGGCGCCATAAAACCCTCTGTTTCGTTCAACGGAAAGAAGCTTTCCGCAAACAAGGATTATGTCCTTGAATACTACCGCGATTCTGTTGCCACCGCGAACCTTATCGCCGATCCTGCGAAGGAAACTCTTGAAAGCGGGAGGACGTATTACATAAAAATGAACGCAAAAGGCGGCAGCTGCTTTACGGGAACGGCCGCTACCGCCACTGTAAGAGCGATAAATGAAAAAGACAATGTGTCCGTTGCTATGTCCAAAGTGAAGATCACGGTTCCGAAAGTTCCGTATTCCCCGGCCGGCATAAAAGTACAGAAGCTTTTCGACGGCAGCTGGGCGGTTAAAGCCTCGGTAACTTACAAGAACACGCCCCTTAACTACGGAACTGATTTTACAATCGATGACGTCACGCTTACCGACTCCGGAAAATATACCATTGCCTTACATGGAACCGCTGATACCGGAAATCCATATTCCTTCTACGGAAACAAAACCGCAACTGTTGAAGTTACCGGCATACCGGCTTCAAAAGTCAAGATCGCATGCATGGCCACTTCCTGCGACTACCGCAGAAGAAGAATTGTCCTCAATGATTTCTACAAAGCCGACAACACTGGATACACAGAGGTCACATTATACACAAAGGACGGTGCGGCAATGACGGCGCTTTCAGAAGGCGACGATTATTCAGTATCGCTTTCAAACAGCGGCTCAACCGGAAGCGCGAACGTCGTATTCACGCTGAAGGGCGTGTACAATGGCACAATAAAGAAAGCCGTCAGGATAAATGCATATAATCTTGCAAAAGATCCTAAGAACCTGATAGGGATAACCGTTGATGATGCTGCGTTCGTAAAAAGCGGTGCAGTTCCGGCAGTAAGAGTGACCTTTGACGGCGCCGTACTCAAAGAAGGCGAGGATTACTCGGTTGCATACAAGAACAATGCGAAGACCGGCGACAAGGCCGACAGAAACGCTCCTGCTGCAACAGTAAAAGGCATGGGGAATTTTACGGGTTCCGTGTCAATACCGTTCTCGATAACAAAATCGGATGCTTCCGGAATTGAAATAGAATGCGCTGATGTTCCGTACAAGAACAAGGCCGGCGCATTCAAGTCAAAAGTAAAGATAACTGAAGGCGGGACTGCCCTTTCCATCGGAAAAAACAAGGATATCGAAAGCGCCGACATATCTTATTACTATGCCGACACAGGCGAAGAGCTCGATGACAACGTAACCGTTCGGGCTGACACTGCCATAGAGGTGCGCGCGAAGGTGACATGCTCATCCTCCAGCCCATATATTGCCGGTCCGTATGTGATCAAGGGATTCTACAGGGTGATAAGCGCAGACAAAGACATAAGCAGGGCAAGCATCAGCATAGACGCCTCCGATCTTAAATATGACAGAGGCCGGTATGTTCTGCCCGAAAAGAAGAAAGGCATGGTAAAGCTCGGAACCTATGTTCTTGAAGAATCTGAATTCGAGATAGTCTCGGTGACCGGCAACCGTTTCCTCGGAACCGCGACAGTTAAAATCCGGGGCACGGGCAGCTACGGAGGCACAAAATCCGCGACATTCCGGATCGGCGCGAAGCCGATGAACTAGCCGCTACTTCTGCTTGGCGAAAAAATCATGGAGCTTTTCAAGAAGCGTCGGCTTGTCTATAGTTTTTAAAAGATAATCCACGGGGCAGAGGCTCACGACAGAAAGAACGCTGTCTTTGTCCCCGTGGCCTGTAAGGAACATGACCGGAATCTGGCCTGTTTCAGAATCGCTCTTCAGCATCTCGAGCACCTGAGGACCGTTCGCTACAGGCATCTCATAGTCGAGGAGCACTAGATCGGCCTTGTTCCTTGCAAGATAGCTTATGGCCTGCACTCCGCTTGATGCCATTCCGACATGGTAGCTGTCCTTGAGCCATTCGTAAACAGTTCTCATGTACGTAATGTCATCATCTACGATAAGAACCGTCTTCTTGCGGTTCTCTCCCGTATTCTCCTCCATGTATTTCTGAATGCATTTCATCAGGTCATCCATGATGAGCGGCCTCTCGAACCATTCGAGCACAAGTGTTTCGGGAATGATCCCCTCAACCATCTTCTTCTCGGTCTGGTCGCCTATCAGTATGAACTTCCTGTCGAGGTCGCTCGCTGCATCCTTGAGATAGACAAGACTTTCCGTCATCTCTTCCATTTCCGGGCTCAGAAACAGTATGAAGAGCTCGATCCTGTCGCGCATCTTCTCAGTCTCCTTTATCTTCCCGTGCGAAAATCCTGCCGCTATACCGACTGTTTCAAGCTTCGATACGAGGCTGCTCGCAAGAAAGCTGTCAGTCGCACTTACAACAAGTACCATACCCTGTTCTGAATTTCTGATTTCTGTCATTTCAATTCTCCTGCCTGAATTATGATCAATCCGGTATCAATTCTGTAATCCCGTCCCAGTCGAGCTGCATAAGCTTTCCTTCCATCTGCTTCAGCATCTGTTCGTCTTCGGGCGAAAGACTGTATTTTTTCAGATCCGACAGCACATTCTCCATCATGCCGTAATCCATGCTGCCCGCGATCTCTCTTATCGTCTGGAGCGCTTCTTTCCTCATGGAATCAGACAGCTCCTTCTTCCCGCGCTCTTTTGGATCGAGTTCGGAAAGCTTCGAATCTAACTCCCTGTATCCTGAAAGAAGCTTATCATTGTTGCTTTTTATGAAATCCGTATCTCCTGATTTTCCTGCCATCTCAAGCTCTTTTGCAAGGTCTGAAAGAGCCGATGCTCCGATTATCCTCGCAGAGCTTTTGAGCGCATGGACCTTTATAGTGTAATTATCGATATCACCGTCAGCATAGAGTTTTTCGATCTCATCCGCTTTTGCACCGGCAGTCTTGTGGAACACACTCAGAACGGACATGAAGCTATCCGCGGAGCCGCAGTTCGCGATCGCGATCGCGGTATCGATCTCAGGCACAGACGAGAGCCAGTCAGGAATCTCGGAAGAATCTGTACCGGTTTTCTGAGCATCAGCATGATTTTCCGGCGAAGCCGAAGACGCGTTCCAGTTTTCCGAATATCCCTTCCAGACATCTGCCCCACCGGTACGCTCGTTCATGATGTAATCCCTGTCATCATCTATCATGCTGAGCATGATGGATGCGATGTCGGGATCGAACTGCGAGCCTGAACACCTTACGATCTCAGCACGTACGACGTCCTGAGGCTTCGGGTTCGAATATGTTCTCGTGCTGGTCATTGCATCATAGCAGTCCGCAACGCAGATGATCCTGGCCACCTCAGGAATCGCATCCCTCGCAAGCTTATCAGGATAGCCTCGCCCGTCAAATCTTTCGTGGTGAGACCTCGCGCCCTGCGAAAGCTCAGGCATATCCGATATGCCTTTCAGTATTTCGCATCCGATCAGCGTATGCTCTTTTATCCGTGCGAACTCTTCATCTGAAAGTTTTTCCGTCTTGTTTATTATCTCTTCGGGTATACCGATCTTTCCTATGTCATGGAGCAGGCCGATCTCGTACAGCTGTCTCTGCTCCTCTGCGGTCTTGCCCATGCGGCGTCCGATCTCTGCGGCGTACGCAGCAACTCTCTCGGAATGACCGTTCGTGTAATGGTCCTTTGCATCGACGGTATGAGAGAGGGCCATCATCATTTCCTTCGTGAGCCTCTCCGCTCTTCTCGTCTGCTTCCTTACCTCGCCCTGAAGGTTCTTCTGGTAACGGTCGAGCGCGATGATCCTCTTGCTCCTCTGGATCAGAACTTCGGGGATGAACGGTTTTCTTATGAAATCCTGCGCCCCGTTCTTAAGCCCTAAAGCTTCTTTTTCACGGTCCTCGTCTGCCGTGATGAACATGACGGGAATGTCGTCTGTTTCTTTGTCCTTCTTCAGTTCATCGAGCACATCGAACCCGGTCATGCCGACAAGATTGATGTCGAGAAGTATGAGATCCGGCTGTTCTTCCTTTGCGGTTTTTCTGGCCTCTTTCCCATCAACAAGACCTATGACGTTGAATTCTCCGCCGAGTATCTCCTTCGAAGCAGCAAGGATAACTTCATCATCATCCACAACAAGTATTTTACTCGTGCGGTCAAACGATATCGCCGGCCTGTCAGAATTTGTCTGAACCTGCAGAACCTTTTCAGCCGGAAGATATTTCTTTATCATTTCCTCAAGCCGTCTGCCGACGATAGGCTTTGAAAGGTAATCCGAAAATCCCGCCGCTAGGTATTTCTCTCTTGCGCCGCTTACCGCATTTGCAGTAAGAGCTATGCAGACCGTGCCGGCATTTTCCGTCTCGTCCTTTATTCTCCGGAGCGTTTCCACTCCGTCCATCTCCGGCATCATATGGTCGATGAATATGATATCGTAGACCTTATCCTTTGCAAGCGACAGCGCTTCCATGCCCGAGCCTGCCGTATCAATGTTCACACCTGTCTGCTTAAGAAGGTTGCAGAAAACAGTGAGATTTACCTCGGTGTCATCAACGATCAGAAGCTTCGCATCAGGAGCATGGAACAGTTCATGGTACGCCTCAGGCTCCTCTGACTCCCTTGCGAGCCTGTCAAAGATGTCACCCATGGGCTCCCACTTTACAACTTTCTGCTTTATGTCAAAACTGAACTTTGAGCCCTCTCCGTATATGCTCTTCACCTCAAGGTGGCTGTCCATGAGGTCGAGCAGCTGCCTGACGATGCTCATGCCGAGTCCCGTGCCCTCGATATAGCGGTTGCGCTTCTCCTCTATCCTCGCAAAAGGAGAGAACAGTCTGTCCATGTCCTCTTCCTTCATACCGATGCCGGTATCCTCTATCATGAACGACAGCAGGATATTCTCGTCATCCTCTTTCGAAAATCCCACCGTCAGGGAAACTTTTCCCTCATTCGTGTACTTTATCGCATTCGTCAGAAGGTTCAGCGCAATCTGCTTTATCCTTATCTCATCACCGTAAAGTATGTGCGGCACATCCTTGTCGACGCTGACCTCTATCTTGAGGCCTTTCTTTTCAGCGCGCGCCCTTATCATGTTGACAAGATCGTTTATTACTGATGAAAGATCGTACTGCGTCGGGATTATCTCCATCCTGCCTTCTTCGATCTTGGAAAAATCGAGTATGTCATTTATGAGCGAAAGAAGCGTACGTCCCGCGATCTTAATGTCTTTTGCATATGATCTGATGTTCTTCTCCGCGCTCTCACGTATGATCATCTCATCCATTCCGAGCACCGCATTTATAGGTGTTCTGATCTCGTGGGACATATTTGCGAGGAAGAAGGATTTTGCCCTGTTCGCTTCATCGGCGATCCTTTTCTGCTCCTCAAGGTTCGCCATGTATTCAAAATGCGCAGTGTCATCGGTGATCGTATAGATCGTTCCGGCGCTCACCCCGTCTCTGTCGAGCTGATTCGCTTCGGGTGAGTATATCCTCTCATCGATCTTTATAGGCTCATCTTTAGCTATCGCATCCCTTACCCTGTCGAGTATGTCGTGAGGTTTTTCCGGAAGAGCGGGGAAAATCGTAAGCGCAGGCTCATTGCTGTAGCTGATCTCGCCCGTATCATCAACGGCGATGATACCCTCGGACAATCTGTCGATTATGTATTCCCTTGCAAGCGTTGCCGTATCAAGAAGATTGTAACGGAAAATCGCGATGAACATGAACACCGCAGCTATCGGGAAACTCAGCATCGTCATGTCATACACATGGTTTATCGCGAACGGCTTCAGAATATTTATGATAAGGAATAAGCTCATTGTCAGAACGGCAAGCATGACCATCAGAAGGCGCTTTCTCGCAGTAGGATTGTGTTCTCTCTTAAAGCTTAAGTACAGAGCGGTCAGACCGTAGAGAACATAAAGAATGAGCGTAGCCGACCAGATGTGATGCCAGATGCCGTTCTCATGGACAAAGAACGGAAAGTCCCCCCTGACCTGAAAACCGGATATCTTATAATAGAGCCCTGTGCTCTTCGTTGTAAGGATGATGACATAAGATGCGATATTGAAAAGCGCCATACCGACTTTGAATATCCTCGGTATGTTGATCCTTACGAGCTCCGTGATGAACAGAAAAAGCGCGAAGGTGACCCATACCCTTCCCGCATAAGAAAGCCTCAACGCGGCAAAATACATATCGAACGAACGCGACCTGAGCTGAAAAAAATAGCCCATATTGCTGATGAACGAGGCCGCACAGGCCAGGAACAGATATGAATGCTGCACTCCCTTCCAGTTCCTGAAAACAACCCAGCATTCAACTGCAGTCGCAGCTATGCTGATGCACTGTATTATCAGAATCAGTTGATACATGTCCTACCCCTTTTTTAACGTATATTTCATTATACAATTTTTCGTGCGCACGCGCAAAGAAAAACAGGCACATACAAAAATCATCTATTGACAATACGGAAAGATGTGGTAGAATGATTTTCAGTTAGTTAGCTATGGCTAACTATACGTCATTCAACAAGCAGTATGGTGACGTTTTATTGCAGGAGGATAAGATGAGAATCAAAGGAATAATTGCAGGCACCGCGGGCATTGCAGTTCTCGCGGGAACGGGACTTATGATGACGGCTTTTCTGGGGAAAGCCAAGGCGTTCAGCACAGATACCGCTGCGATCAGGAATATATCAGAAGACGTTTCTGCTACGGGGGATGTACACGGAACTGAAAGTATGACTTACTACTCGGCCGTTACAGCCCCCGTCAGTTTTTATGATCTGAAAGTCGGTGATGAGATAAAAGCCGGCGATCTGATCGTAGGATACGATCTGGAAGATCTTTTGAATGCTCGCGATCAGGCGGTTCTCGCTTCAAAATCGGCGGAGAATACGATGAACGGACAGGTTCAGGCCAGCAATAGCAATCAGGCAAAGTTCAACAAAGCGGCAAGCGATATCGAAATCTACAGAAATACTTATGCACTCTTCCGACAGGCGAGCGATTACATCGACCAGGGACAGTACCGCGAGAACTGGGACATCGGCTGCATAGCGGACGGCATAAACAAGGATCTGGCTCAGAAAACCGCAGACCTCAATACCAAAACGCTCGAGCTGCAGAATGCGCAGTATGAAGGAAACGCAAAGGCAATAAAGGACCTGACGGATCAGATAGAGAATCTCAATCAGGACATAGCGGACCTCAATTCAGACCTCGCGGGACTCCCTCCCGCATCGCTTTCTCCCGAGGAGTATGCACAGTATGTGCTCGACGGCAACTGGATGTCTGATATCATGCGCAACTGGACAGAGGCATCAACCCTCAGAAACACATACGAAAACCAGATACTGAATTCCTATCAGAAAGAGCAGCTACGCAACTCCTATGACTTATCCGCGCTTAGCGTTGTGACCGCAGAAGAAAACCTCGCAAAGGCTTCTACGGGAGTTACGGCCGAATACGACGGGATCGTGACCGAAAGCTTCATCGCGAACGGAAGCGTCGTTTCGAAGGGCAGTCCGCTTTTCACTGTTGAAAGCAGCCGCGACATAAAGGTCGATGTCGGCATATCCAAATACGACATAGGACAGATCGCGGTCGGTCAGAAAGCCGCGATCAACATAGCCGGAAACGAATACAGCGGTACCGTGAATGAGATAAAGCGGCTCGCTACCGCCACGGATTCCGACAAGGCAAAAGTCACCGTATCAGTAAAGTTCGATGAACCTGATGAGAAAGTTTACATCGGTCTTGAAGCCGATGTCACGATCCGCACGAGCGAAAAGGAAGGTGTCCTGACAGTGAGTTCAGAAGGCTACTATGCAGATGACGGCGGCGACTACTGCTATCTCATAAAGGACGGTAAAGTCGAAAAGCAGTACATCACAGCCGGGGCGCAGTCTGATGAGTATATCGAGATAAGATCTGGCCTTTCAGCCGGAGACGTCGTAATCACTGATGCTATCACCGATGACATGGTAGGAAAGAACGCAGTCCCTATGCGATGAGAACAGAGGATGGATCATGTTCGGAAAGAAGAAGGAACAATCAGAAGCGGAAGACCTTGAGATCATAGATCTTGATGAGGAATCAGGCGGCGCGGGAAAGGTGCTGATAGAATTCAAGGACGTCTGCAAGAAATACGTTCAGGGTGAGCACGAATTCTATGCCCTGAAGGATGCTAACCTTACGATAAATGAAGGCGAGATGGTCGTGATACTCGGCCCATCCGGAGCCGGTAAGAGCACTCTGCTCAATCTGCTCGGCGGAATGGACAGCGCCTCGAGCGGCCATATTCTGTTTGACGGAGATGACCTTACCGAGTACACGGATAACCGTCTTACGAAATACAGGGCAGAAAACGTCGGCGTTGTTTTTCAGTTCTATAACCTGATCCCGACACTCACGGCATACGAGAATGTCGCGCTCATGAAAGACATCAAGAACGGCACATCGGATCCGGCGGAAGCACTTGCCGATGTCGGACTTGCGGATCATATGCATCAGTTTCCATCACAGATGTCGGGCGGCGAACAGCAGCGTACATCAATAGCTCGTGCTATCGCCAAAAATCCCCGCCTGCTTCTTTGCGATGAGCCTACGGGCGCTCTCGATACGGAAACCGGACGGGACGTCTTAAAGCTTCTGCAGGACATGAGCCGCAAAAAGAAACGCACCGTCGTAATGGTCACCCACAACAGCTTCTTCGCGGACATAGCCGATACGGTCATCCGCGTCAAAAACGGCGGCATACAGTCGGTCGTTCATAATGATGAACCGAAGGACGCGAGCGAAGTAACCTGGTAGAGGAGAAATAAATTGCTTTTCAGAAAAATGCGCCGTGATCTCATGAAGAACAAGACGCAGTTCATTTCCATATTCCTTATGTCGTTTCTCGGAATGCTCGTATTCGTCGGGATGGATTCCGAAAGCGCAGGCGCAGGTGCCGCGGCAGCTGCATATTACAAACAGTACAATCTGTGTGACATCTGGATAGCGGGTGCGGGATTTTCGGATGATGACATCCGGACTGCAAAGAAAGTTTCCGGAGTTACCGATGTCGAAAAACGGCTGGTTCTCACGGGAACCGCGGAGAAGTACGACAACGCCTATATGTACGTCAACTTCATGGACACGAACCGGATCAATTCGCTCATGCTCTATGACGGCGTTCCATACGAGGCGGAAGCCGACGGAGTCTGGCTTGAGGAATGGTTCGCAAGAACGAACGGCATAAAGATCGGCGACACTTTCACAGTCAAGATCGACAGCACAAAGATCGATGCGACGGTAAAAGGGATTGTGGATGCGCCCGACTACGTCTATTTCGTTTCTGAATCCGACGTCATGTACCCCAATTACAAGAAAACCGGACTTGCTTTCATGTCCTCTTCAATGTTCCCCGACAGCGCCCATATAGTATATAACCAGCTGCTTGTCGATGTCCGCGACGGACTCGATGATGATGCACACATCAGCAGCATAAAAGAAAAACTCGAAAAAGCCTTCGACAGAGAAGATATCGCAGTAACGGACAGGAATCAGAACTTAAGCTATGCGACTTTCGATGCCGAGGTTAAGCAGCACAGCGCCATGGGCATAATGTTCGCAGTCGTGTTTCTCGCGATCGCGCTTCTCGGTATAGTAACGACTATGGCAAGGGTGACCGCCGGACAGAGGACTCAGATAGGAACGATGAAGGCCCTCGGTTTTTCAAAGACGACCATAACCCTGCACTATATTTCATACGGCTTCGTCATAAGCGCCATGGGGTGCATAACAGGTGCCTGGGTGGGCTATGCGACGATGCCTCCGTGGATACTCGGCATGTTCACCGGGAGCTATCTTGTTCCCGACCTCAAAGGGAAAATCACAACACTCGACATAACGGCAACTCTTATCGCGATCGCCGTTGCGACACTCGTCAGCTTCCTTTCATGCCGCAAGGAACTGAAGGATCCGCCGGCCATAACGCTCAAGCCGCCCGCACCGAAAAAAATACGCCACTCCGGGCTTGAAAAGAGCAGGCTGTGGCTCTGCCTTGATTTTGCGACACAGTGGAACATAAGGGATGTGCTGCGCAACAAGATGAGGAGCCTGATGGGCATACTCGGCGTGATGGGATGCGCGATGCTCCTCATATGCGGCTTCGGATGTTTCGATTCGATAAACGGGCTCATGGGCAAAATGTACGGCGAGCTCATGACTGCATCAAATAAGATACTTCTCAGCGCAGATGCGGGAAGCGGATATGCATACGATCTTTCGGAAAAATACCGTGGACAGCTTATCATGGAAACGAGTGTTGAGTTCGTCTCGGAAAAAGCCAAGAAAAGCGGAACTGCAACAATTATAGACAAGGGAAACTTCGTTCATATCCAGGACAGGGACTTAAATCCTGTAAAGCTCGATAAAGGAGGCATAGCCATGACGAACAAGATGGCCACCCTTCTGGAGCTTGACGAAGGTGATTTCGTAAAATGGCACTTAGTCGGTGACGACAAGTGGCAGTATACGCGCATCGCTCAGATTTACCGCGATCCGTCCATACAGGGAATCACTATGTACCGATCTGTTTTCGAGGATATGGAATATAAATTCAGACCTACTGCGGTGCTCACGAACATGAGCGTTGATCCGTCGCTGTCAGATGCGGATGAAGTATCGACCGTCATGAATGTTGCCGACATGAAAGCTTCATTCGCGGAGACGATGGAGATGATGAATGCCATGGTCTACATCATGGTAGTTGCCGCAGTCCTTCTCGGCGTCGTTGTGCTTTATAACTTAGGAGTGCTCTCCTTCGTTGAAAAGACAAGAGAAGTCGCCACCCTAAAGGTGCTCGGCTTCAATTCGGGACGCATAAGAAACATTCTTCAGAAACAGAACATCTGGCTTACAGTTATCGGAATCGCCGTCGGTCTGTATGCCGGGTGGGCCATGCTCTACGTCATATGCACGACGGTTTCGGAAACGCTCGACATGTACCCGATCATCTCCGGACCGACATATGCTTATTCCATTCTGGGAACGTTTCTCGTTTCGGTTTCCGTCAATTTCATGTTCTCAGGAAAAGTCCGCACGATCGACATGGTCGATGCCCTCAAGGGAGTCGAGTAAGTCCTGTCATTCCTTTCCGGCGTCCGTTGTAAAATTGCGTATGCCCTGGCCGAGCATTTCCTCATGGGCTTCTGATATCTTCCTTGCCTCTTCGCCGGCCTCGACAAAAACTTCGGCGATCTGCGGATCGAACTGCGTTCCTGCACCCTCTTTTATGATATCCATAGCTTTTTCAAAAGAGAACGGTTCCTTATAGCTTCTTCTTGAAACAAGCGCGTCAAAAACATCGGCAATGGCCATGATGCGCGCAGATAACGGGATCTCCTCTCCGGCCTTGCCGCTGGGATATCCCTTGCCGTCCCATCTTTCGTGATGATAGGTCGCAATATTTTTGGCTTCCTGCAGATAACCGCTGTCGGCAACGAGCGACATAGCGGATGAAATGACTTTCTTACCTGCGGTCGTATGACCTTTCATGATGGCAAATTCTTCATCCGTAAGCTTCCCTGGTTTGTTCAGTATCGTATCGCTTACCATTATCTTTCCGACATCATGAAGCGGTGCTGAATTGGCAACATCCTCCATGAATTCATCGGTCAGCTTGTCGGCGTATACTCCCTTCTCCTTCATCTTATCCATGATAAGGCGCACATATGCGGCGGTCTTTCTTACATGGTCGCCCGTATTCTTATCCCTCGACTCGACCATGTCGGCAAGAACGTATATGAGCCCGTTCTGCATCCTGGTTATCTCTTCGCTCTTTGCCTCAACGTCCTCGAGATATCCGACTGTCTCGGCTATCGTTTTCGAAAGCGATTCGTAGAGATTTTCGATCTCATCGCCCGTTGATATATCAAGGTGCTGAAGCCGTTCGACGCTTATCTCCCTGGCTTCCTCGCTATCGTATGCGAACTTTCTCGCAGACACTGTCATTGCTGTTATCGGGTAGATCAGATGGTAGTCAACGAGCCATATGCACAGTGCTAATATGAATATGTAAAATCCCATGAACAGCGAGAACACTTTCGTCATGTAATTAAGGCTCGACATGCGGATGTCCTCGACTCTTATGTCCGCAGCCGCATAGCACACGCATTTATCGGAGCTATCACGCACAGGTTCGAAAACAGTGAGCAGCGGTCCGTACATCGTATCATCAAGTATCGGCTCGATCGGATTTCCGGCAAGAAGATCCTCTTTATAAGGCTGAAGATATTCTTCGATCGGAATGAGGCTGCCGGGCTCCTCGGCTTTTACTTCGGGCGTGTCCAGGTCGAACAGCACCCTGACGCCTTCATCAGTGAACTTGTAAACATATATGAATTCTATATCAGGATTTCCTGACCGTATGTCCTCCAGTTTCTTTTCCACCTGTTTATAGCCGGGGGCCGACTCGCCGAGCGACAGATAGTCCTCGATCATTTCCGGGTCGATAAGATCCGAAGACAGTTTTGCGGCGCTCGTGCAGCTGTAAGTATACTGCCTCATCGCAAAATTCTGGTACAGTATATAACTTATGACTGTCGTGACCACAGCGACGCACACCATGATGAGGGATATGATCGTTATGATCTTGCTGCGCAGAGAAAATGATCTCGTAACACTCTTTCTCGCCGCCCTCATGGCATCTACCGAAAGCGGTTTCTGCCGCCATTCGGTAACCCACAGGCCCGGCTTCACCTTTTCGGGAATGAGCTTAAGGATGATGAAAACAAGAATGACCGTAATAGCCTTATCGATGAGGTCTATCGCAATATCGGAAGTCATCTGCGCCCAGAAAACACTGAGCGTCCCCTTCTCGAGAAGCGTCCTTGCAAAAGGCGCGGATATTCCTTCACCCATACCGTATCCGTACAGGAGGTATGTAAGAATGGAGCCGAGCACTCCGCCTATGAACGCAAAAACAGGAATCGTAAGAAGTGCCTTTGCAAACTTTTTGAAATATCCCTTCCTTCCGAAGTATGTGCCGCATGCCGCGATCATCGTCGAAAGCACAACGTAATATGCATTCCCGGGATTTCCCCGCATGTTGATGATGTTGTTGAGATATCCGACGAGTATGCCGGGAAGATATCCTCCGAGCACTGCCGCAAGCAGTGTGCCCACATTGTCAAGATACAGCGGGATGCCAAAATGTCCCGCCAGCCTCGGCAGGACGAAATTGATCGCTGCGGTGCACGCAAAGAACACTATCTGCCCTAGCGGAAATCTATGTTTTCTTTCTTCCGAAATATACTCTTCCATGTCTGCAACCCCCTTTTTCTTATGAGACTACAACACTTTATCGAGCCTTAATACTTCAAAGTCCTCTGATTTTCCTTTCAGGCGGACGCTGTTTCCTAAAGATGTATATTCAATGCGGCCCGGCAGCGCTTCTGCCACGGAGCGGCTAATATATACCGTTCCTCCGGGTGCGTTCGCCTCAAGGCGCGCGGCAGTATTTACAGTATCTCCGATCGCCGTGTAATCCATATGTCTTTCCGCGCCCATATTGCCGACGACTGCAGGTCCGAAGTGAACACCGACTCCGACGTTCAGCTCCTCTCCGATCTCCTCCACAAGCTCGCGTGATACAGCCGCTGCACCGGCTACTATGTCATTCGCCGTAACCACTGCCCTGTACGCGCTGTCATCATCCGGAAGAGGCGCTCCCCAGAATGCCATCATCGCATCGCCTACGAATTTATCAAGTGTGCCGCCGTTTCTTTCAACACACTCGCTCGCCATTGTCAGATAGCGGTTAAGGATGTGCACGACCTTTTCAGGCTCTAAACGCTCCGACATTGTCGTGAATCCTCTTACGTCAACGAACAGCACTGCGATGTCGCAGAGCTTCCCTCCGAGCGACAGGCTCTCGGGGCCGGCTTTAAGAATCTCGCTTACGATCTCGGGAGCCACGTATCTCTCAAATGTTCTCGTGATCTGCTGCTTCTCAATGACCGATCGAAGGTAGCGCTGTCCGACCGAAACAAGATATTCTATCAGAACTCCTGCAGGTATCCAAAGAAGACGGACTACGTATCCCAGCTGATAGAGAAGGTACGATATTCCGACGGATGCGGCGATAACTGCTGCCGCCGCTGCCGTTGAGCCCTTAAAGCCCATCCTTCTGAATACAAAGAAAAAAACAATGCATATCACGAACAGAAGCGCCTGCTGCAGCACAGTATTCACTTCATGTTTATAGTCGCCGTCAAGGATCGCCTGTACCGCGTTCGCCTGGTATTCAACTCCGTACATCTGCTCCCGGCGGTCTATAGCGGTAAAGAACGTATCCTGCAGCCCTACTGCATAAGGCCCTATAAAAACTATCCTGCCGGCAAACTCATCCGGCGTGATCTCTCCGTGTATCAGGTCGGTAAGAGAATATCCGTCATAAAACCCTTCAGGAAGAGAGGAATATGACAGGTAGAAGCTTGCGCGCCGCGTCTCCGGCTCCGTGATCTGTCTTCCCGTTTTATCCGCATACATCTTCGCGGCAGTGTATGCCATCGAATATACTTTTTCTCCGTCGGGTTCGATATAAAGCAGGGCATGCCTTAATATCCCGTCCGAATCGCACATGGCGTTTATATGGCCTTGTACGGTAACATCACGCAGCTGTTCGTACGGGAGGGAATACTCGAATACGTGATCGTAATCGTAATACATCCTTCCGTTCTCATCAGTTACCGCCGCAGTTCCTATCATCGCATAGCTCGCGGTAATAACATTTCCGAGCTCTGCAGCGGCTTCAGCAAGATGGCTGTCTGCCTGCGGATCCGAAGTTCCCGTGTACAGCGTGTCGATAGCGACTGCCGCCGGACGCTTTTCGGGATCTGCTGCAAGCGCCTCAAGAGCGGAAGCCATTATATTCCTGTCCCATGTGTTATACGGACCGAGCTCCTCAAGAGCCTTGTCGTCAATTCCGATGACAATGACATCGCCCGGAAGCGCGCGAGGCTGCTGATAGAGCGAATCCATCGCCCTTTTGTCGAGCGAATCAAAAGTCTGCCATCCTCCTGCTATTGCCGCAATAATTGCCGACAGTATAACAGGAATTGCTGCGGTCCTGATTTTCGCCGTAAAGTCCTTTGTCATATGCGCACCGTCAGAACGTTCAGTCCGAGCATGTTCTTGTAATCTATTCTGTCCGTGAGCTTATAGACCATGCGGATTCCGATGTTCTTTGCAATGTCCTTAGGATCGGCTAAGTCTCTTCTCGTTGCCGGGTCGAAAGCCACGCAGTCGTCCTTTATGCGCATTATCACGTCATCATCCTTCTTGACGACTCTTATGTCTATGTTATGTTTCTTCTTATCCTTCAAAAATCCGTGATCCACTACGTTGCCCGCCATCTCCTCAAGGAACAGGCCGGCATAGTATGAACGTTTCCTGTCGATTCCGCGCTCCTCACAGAAATCCTGCACTTCCTTTGCGACACTCACGACATCCTCCATGCTTTTGACGGAAATATCCATACGCTGATCGTCTTCAACACCGAATCCGTCCGGAATGACCATGAGCTCCTCCATGTTTTTCGGGAAGCATTTTCTTATGATTATCGAATAAGCAAATACAACTATAGTTGTAACGACACCATTGAGAACGTTTGCAACGTAAACGCTGTTCATGCCGACTGACGGGATGAGAAGCGCCGTGAATGCAACTACGCTCACAACACCGTCAAGCGCTGACAGAAGATGCACCAGAACCTGCTTGCCTGTTGCCTGCGCATATACCGTGAAATGCATGCAGATGATCGAAAGAGGCATGCATAACGGCAGGATCCTGAATCCCCATACCGTCATCATGAAAACGGGGTCCGAAGTATCCCTGTAATAAAGTTTCGTCAGAGGAACCGCACACGCCATGATCAAAACGCAGACTGCGCACATGAGCGGTATGAACCGGCGGAACATGTTTCGCATTACATCGGTAAGAGTCTGCTTGTCTTCCTCGCCTACGCTTATGCTGATGACCATTCTTGACACAGCCATCATTCCGGCCGGCAGCGTCCAGGCTATACGCATGAGGTTATCAGAACCGGCAAGCGCCGAAACTCCTGCCGATCCGACGAACACTTCAAGAAGCTTGTTGACGATAAGCCCTCTGAGCGTCTGATATCCATAGCTTGCCGCACCGGGGATACCGATCTTGACTATCTGCGACGTTTCGCTCCATGTAAGATCCTTCGAGAAAAGCCGCAGCTCCGCAGAAGGCTTGAAGAAATACACTGCCTGCGCAATGAAGAAAGCCCATGCGCCGAGCGATGAAGCAAGAGCCAGTCCGAACGCCTCCATCTGAAGCTTATCCACAAACAGGAAATTGAGCAGGATGTTCACGATCAGAAATATGAAGCTTGCAACCGTTGTCCTTGAAGCCCTGTTTTCTATCGACAGGAATGCCGCGAGCTGATTGCCGAGAAGGAGCGGCAGAAGTCCGAACGACTGACCTATCAGATACTGATTGAATATCGGCCGTACCGCCGGATCGTTCGTCATAACGCCCGTAAGGTCGAAAATCCCTGCCACGACATAAATGGCTATGAAGAGAAGCGCTACAAGGAATGCAAGAATGTTTCCGAGAGAGAAAATCCCCTGGACCTTTTCCTGTTCATCCCTTCCCATGTATTTGCCGCACATTATCGTAGCGCCACCGACGAGCATGGTGCTTATGGCAAAAATGAACATGTTGATCGGACTGTAGAGTCCTACTGCGGTCATCGCCTCGGAACCAATGAAATTGGTGGCGAACAATCCCGATATTATTGCGTTCATCGAGCTTGCCAGCGCCAGGAATATCTGCATCGGCAGAAGCCTGAACAGAAGTCTTGATGTCAGCTCCATATTTGAACGTTCATTATTCATAGTCATTATCCTTATCTTCTGTTAATACCTTACCCTCTTCTTCGGCTGCTCGGTCTCTCCTCCGCTGTTCGAATACGGATCCGGTCCTTTGTCATTATTCTTTTCGCTGTCCCACTGAAGCCATAACCAGCTCGGTACCGGCTCAGGTGTGGGAGTCGGGGTGACACCTGCACCTCCTGCACCGCCAGTACCTGCGCCGGCCGCGCTGGGTATTCTTCCTTCTTTCTTACCGTAAGAAACATAGTGCGAAAGAAGCGAAATCGGATCGGTTCCGTACTGGGAAACTACATCGGGGTTAAATGCCGCATAAGATGCAGGATCGAAGACGGTTCCGTCCTTAAGAATGTACTGCCCCGTAGAGGAATCGGCTGCAGCGATCGCATTGTTTGCCGCCTGGATCTGTCCAGGGGTTGCGACACTTCCTTTTATTCCGCTGAAATTGTTGCCATTGCTGTTTCCGTTATTGCTGCTGTTTCCGTTATTGCTGCTATTTCCGTTGTTACTGCTGTTTCCGTTATTGCTGCTGCTTCCGTTGTTACTGCTGTTTCCGTTGTTACTGCTGTTTCCGTTATTGCTGCTTCCGTTGTTACTGCTGTTTCCGTTATTGCTGCTGTTTCCGTTGTTACTGCTGTTTCCGTTATTGGAACCGTTCGCAGTTCCGAAAGCAGCCTTGCTCTTATTATTTGTTGAGCCGCTGTTCGCATTCGATGCGCTGTTCGTGTTCGATCCAATGCCCGTGCTGCCGTTCCCGTTAGACGAACTCTGTGATACTGTCGAAGACGGATTCTGTGACGATCCATCCGATGCGGATTCTCCCGTCTCTTCATCTGCTGCATTAGCGCTGTCAGAAACTTCGCTCGTCTCCGTCGGAGCCTCCGGCGCAGGAGTCTCTTCGGCAGGCTTTTCCGAAGTTACATTCTTATCTGCGTTCTTTGCCTCAGGCTCGGGGGCAGGCTCTTCTTCGGCTTCTTCCGCCGGAGCCTCAGGTGCTGGCTCTTCATCCGTAACAAGACCTAATATCCAAGGTTTATCCCAGTTCGTCTCAGCTACAACCTTATCAAGAAGGACCATGTCCTCACGGAGTCTCTCGAGCACGAACTCTGAGAGCTGGCGCTCGATTATGCTCTCTACATGGAACTCTATGCTGTCGACTTCCTTATCGTTATACAGGTATACGAGCACTTTCTCGCCGGCATGGACATCTATTTCCTTGACCTCTCCGGTAACCGGATTCGTTCCGATGACATGCACCGTTCCGTCTGAGATTATCAGGCCTTCCTGACCGTCTTCAACGAACACGTATCCCGAAGTACCCCGGATCCCGACGACCATCGTCGATGTATGTATGTCGAATGATTCATCATCCGTCAGCGGCTTGCTGACATCAAAGAAAAGACTTCCGCTCTGTAATTCAAGGTCGAGCTTCCTGCCCTTCTGATTGAACACCGCCAGACTGTTCTCATTGAGCGTGACGATCTTAGCTTCGTCAAGCCCTATCGAAACAAGGCTTGTGCTCTTTGTCTCAAGGCTGTTCCCGCTCTTTAAGCGCAGGTTCTCCTTTACGACCGCATCCGCACCGTTGTCCTTTAAAAGGACCGTGCCCTCAAGACGCAGTATTCTCATCGTTGTTGCGCTGATACCCTGCGAAAAGTAAAATACAATCGCCGATGCGATAGCAAGAAGCAGAAGGGCTATGATGATAAGATTCCTCTTTTTCTTAGAATCCTTTTCAGATCCCTTACCCTCTGTTCCATTAATATCCTTTTTTTCTGTGTTTTCCGTGATTTCGCTCATTATTCCACACCTCAGATTTTTGTTGAACATCGGCCCATCAGAGTTCAACGCTGCTTGTCATAATGCCACCCTTTGTATCGGAGTGCATTTGTGCCTATTTTAACACTAAAACTCCGTATTTTCAATGATTTCGAGCATCAGACAGGGGAAATCGCGACCGGGATTTTTCTGAGTTTTGTCATTTTGTGATTTTTATGATATAATGATGCATTGTATATAGAACAGAGTGTTCTGAAAAGAGGCTGAAAATGAAGATAACAGTACTTGGAGCGCGGGGTTCTATCCCCGTTGCAGGTGAGGATTTTGATGATTACGGAGGCGCGACTTCGTGCGTTATGGTAAATGCAGGAGGAAACACGCTTTTCCTTGATGCAGGAACCGGAATAACGGCTGCATCCTCTTGCGAAGGGAATATTTCAATTCTCATTACCCACCCGCATCTTGACCACCTTCTCGGGCTTCCTTTCTTCCCTCACATGATGGAAAAAGGAAGGCGGATAGACATATATGCCACGGTAAAGAACGGCCTCGGCGCTAAAGACCAGATCATGAAACTCATCTCCGAGCCGCTCTGGCCGTGCACGCCCTCAGACTATCCGGCCGACATAGTCTTTCATGACCTGTCGCTTCCGCAGGACATAGGCGGCATAAAAGTATCGGGCATAGAAACCGGCCACCCGGGCGGCAGCACTGTTTTCCGTCTTGAACATGAAGGCAGTTCATTCGTATATGCGACCGATTATGAACATTCAGACGAAAATGATGCCGAACTTGCAAAACTCTGCCAAGGTGCGTCCCTTCTTTTCTACGACGGACAGTACACCGAGGAAGAATACGCGCACAAGAAGGGATACGGGCATTCCACTCCGGCGCACGGCATGAATATGGCCGGGGCCTGCGGCGTAAAAACACTGCGGATAGTCCATCACGATCCGTTCCATACCGACGATCAGCTTACAGAAATGGAAAATGAAATAAAATCAGAAAATGCCGGATTCGCACGGCAGGGAGAAACAATATGGCTTCATTGATAAGCGAGGAGTACTCGCTCGACAGCATGATAAAGATCGCGCTCGACTTGAGCGCCGAGAAGGATTTCAGCAGATTGATGCAGAAAATCCTTACCGAGGCAATGGGAATATGCCGCTGTGACGCCGGAACCGTCTATATCGTCGAGAAAGACCATCTCGACTTCTATACGGTATGCACGAAATCAAAGGGCATACTCCTCAGCAAGAAAGATGACTCAACGCTCATGCCGCCTGTCCCCTTCGACAGGAAGCACGTTTGTGCGTGCGCAGTCATGGACAAGAAAAAGATAAATATACCGGACATATATAGTTCGGAAGAATACGACTTCGCAGGAGCTCAGAAATATGACGCGATGAACGGATACCGGACAGTTTCGATGCTCGTTATCCCGATGGTCGATGAAAAAGGCGAAGTCATAGGAGTGCTGCAGCTCATCAATGCGCTCGATGACGGCGGTTCCGTTATCCCATTCGACAGAAAGTACGAGGAGATCGTTTCGGCGCTTGCAAGCCTGGCGGCAGTTTCGATCAACAACCATAAACTTGCGGAGGAGATAACGGACCTGCTGCATTCATTCGTTGCAGTAATGGTTGACGCAATTGATACGAGGAGCTCGTACAACGCCAATCACACGCGCAGCATGGCAAGATATGCGAAAAAATTCGTTGAATGGCTTTCCGGAACCGACAATGAATGGAAATTCGATGAAGACAAGAAAGATGCATTCTTCATGAGCGTCTGGCTTCACGATATCGGAAAGCTCATAGTTCCGCTCGAGATACTCGACAAGCCGGACAGGCTTGACGGACTCCGCGACGGCATAAAGAGCAAGATAGAAGTTACGAGACTTCAGGCAGAGCTTAACAGCATGCGCACTCCCGAGAAGGCAGGGGAATACGCAGAGCAGATCGAAGCTCTGAAGAAAGCCTGGGAACTTATCGATTCATCCAACAACGCGCCTTTTGTCGATGATGATACGGTATCTGCTCTTAATGAGTACGCTTCGATAACTTGCACGACTCCGTACGGCGAGGCCGAGCCCCTCCTTAACGATGCGGAACTTGAAGCTATCACAGTGCAACGAGGAACTCTTACGGCATCTGAGCGAAGCCAGATCGAAGAACACGTTTCCTATACCGCAAGGATGCTCGAGCAGATGAGCTTCAGCGGAATATACGAGAAAGTTCCCTTCTGGGCAGGCTCGCATCATGAATTCTTAAACGGCACGGGCTATCCTAACCATCTGTCAGGGGATGAGCTTCCGAATGAAACAAGGCTTCTTACAATCATAGACATATATGATGCGCTGACGGCTGAGGACAGGCCTTATAAGCCGCCGATGCCTACGGAGAAAGCTTTTGAGATACTCGAAGACATGGCCCGTGAGGGCAAGATAGATGCCGGAATTCTCGCGCTCTTCCGCGAAAGCGGTGCATGGCGCAGAACCTGGTGATGATCCGGTATGATTTTCGATGAAAATCGATAAAAAATCACAAAATAATATGTCAATTATGTTAACTGACGGTCATGATATGCCGATATAAATAATGTAAAGGAGTATATGTTTTTTTCGCAACTGTTGTAGGGAACGGATTCCCGCGATTGTCAACACGGAGGTAGGCATCATGACAGGATACAGCGGAGAGGATTTCAGAAAAATAACGGGGATCGGTTCCATCGGCAGATCTGGACCTGATTCAGGAGGTTCCGGCGGAATGTACCGCGACAACCGGCGTAAAAAGGATAACGGCTTTGCGGATATCCTTGCCGAAGAGCGGCACGCTCATCCGGACGGGGACATATCGGTCAGAAGCACAGGCTACGGACCTAAAGGTCTCCCCCAGACAGTTCTCATCAAAATGAAAGATTATACGTTCCAGTGATTCAGCGGCCTGCCATGCTCTTCTCGATGATGGCGATAAGGCCGCTGATCGTGAATATGGCCTCATCCCGAAAATCATCATCTGAAAAACTCATCCCGAACTTCTCCTCGCACGTACCGATAAGCTCAAGAAATGCAAACGAATCTATAAGTCCTTGTTCGAAATAATTAACGTCCGGCTCATTTCCTATCTCATCGGCAGATACACCCGCCTTCTCAGCAAACCATCCGTATATGAATTCCCTTACCATCTTATCAGTCCTCCCTTACAAGAACGCGTCCCGGGCTTCCGTCAGAGCCCTTTACTTTCAGCGGAGCGGCAACAAGCTCATATACTTTTCCGCCGGAAAGAACGTCCGTATTGTTAAGATATTCAATAATGAACACACCTTTCTCAAGAAGCAGCACGTGGTTCGGCGAATCCGTTTTTCCGCCTTCGCGTATCGCGCCGCCGTTATCAGGTGACGGTGTATCCATCGCCATGACCTTCATTCCCTTGTCGAGAAGATACTTCACCGCATCGGTCTCAAAGTACGGGAAATCCTTATAGTATCTGTCCGTTTTCCAGTTATGGTACCATCCGAACAGGAAGATCATGCGCTCACTGACATCGAGCTTTTCGACATCGGAAAGTGTAACAGTATCTCCCGCGCCCTTATCGCGAAAATCAACCGCCAGAGCCGGACCCCACATAAGGTAGGGATCGATACCTTCCATAGTCATCCCGCCGTCTATGAAATGGAACGGCGCATCCATATGAGTACCTGAATGCGAGCCGAGCACAATGCGGTGGGTGTTGCGGCCGACTTCGTCTAACCTTCCCATCTGTGTAATCTCGACCGTCTGATGCCACGGTGTCCCGCACGTCGGCATCCCTGTTTCTATTGTAAGCGACAGATCATGTATCTTCATTTTGTCTCCTTTGCTACCTTTATCAGTTCAAATATGATGTCCGCTGCACCAGATTTCATGAAACATATATCAAGTTCTTTACCGTTGACGGTGATACGCTCGCTGTCCGTGCATACGGCTCCGTCAGGAGCGCTGTAATCGCTGTTCACGATAAGCGCCGGTACCCCGTATCCCCTGTCATCCACATAAGATATGGCCTGCTCCGCGGGCTCGAGGATGAGCGGATAGTCCTGCCTGTCAAGAATTCCCTTCATGCTGCACTTAAGTCTATCCTGCTCATCAGTGACTTTTTTATCAAAAATCGCTTCAAGAAATGTCCTTGCTTTTTCCTTGTCAGTGTAGCTTCCGTATATTATCCCATCCTTCAGAGTGATACGGCTCTTATTTCCCGGTTCATCATAGAAAATATATTCCGTAGGATAGGCGCCTTCGAAAAAATACAGGTCGTGATCATCGGCCATATTTCTCATCAGTTCCTTCTTCGCCTTAAGGTTCGGAAGCTTCTCCTCAAAAAAGGAAGGCGCACCCAAATCATCTAACAGCGCTTCCTTCTCGCTTCTTCCGGCTATGTATGTTATATGATCGAATCTTATTATCATCTTTTACTGTTTCTGTTCGTTTCCGATGTAGTCGTTGAATCCGAAATCCGTCATTATGCAGTCTCTGTCTTCAGGCATTCCGGATGCGATCTCCTTGAGCTTGTCCTCGTCCATGCTGACTTTATCGTACATGGAATAGTTCAGTATGAGATCGAGCGGATTGACTCGGTACTTACTTGCATATTTGTGTATGTATCCCATGTAGCTCGTATGGAACTGGGCTATTCCGCAGTAAAGATCGAGCGCGTTCGCCGAGTGCTTCCAGAGCGGGCGCACATACTTCTCCGCGCACTCTATGATCTTCTTGAGATCGTAACGGTCTGTTCCGGATTTTATGAGATTTCCGACAAGCAGCTCAGTCGCCGCGTTTCCGGCGCTCCGTCCCATTCCTAGCATGGATGCATCCACGACGTCGAAGCCGAGTTCCATGGCAAAGAGCGAATTGGAAACAGCAAGCCCTAAATTGTTATGCCCGTGGAAGCCGGCCCTGATGCTGCTCACTCTCCGGATCGCGCTATAGTAATCCTCTATTTCCTTCCTGCCCATGCTTCCCGCAGAATCGACGATATATACGGCGTCTGCTCCGTAGGCTTCGCTCTTCTTTACGTTCTCGGCGAATTCATCAGGGCTTACGGCATATGATTTCATGTAGTTGGCCATGACCTCAAGTCCTAATGATTTTGCCCTTTTAATATACGGCTCGGTGGAATCTATCTCGGTAACGTTCGAGCCGATCCTGACAAAAGATGCGCCGTATTCCTTGAGCTTGTCGAGCGACTCAAGATCGGCATACGTCGGTATGCAGAACATTCCGTATTTCTTCCCGGGGATGCTCCGCTTAGCCGCTGCGAGGTATTCCTCATCGGTGCAGAGCGCTATCCCGTTTTTCGGTGAACTTCCGTCAAGTCCTACGCCGTGTCCGATCTCTATATAATCAAGGCCGGCTTCCGCCGCTCCTTCGCATATCCTTTCCGTTTCGTACTCCGAAAACTGAAAGCCTATTGCGTAGCTTCCGTCGCGGAGCGTTACATCCATTATCTTTGTATCATTCATTACCTTTAATTCTCCTGTATAGCTTATCATAATTCCCCGATAATCCGCGCAGATCAATGGCGTGAGGTTATATCGAGAGTTTCTGTCGCCGTCATCTTGCAAGAAAATCCGAAGTCTTCTTCATCACGTCCATGAGGTTTTTTATATCTGTCAGCGCATCTCCTGTTTCGAGCGAATGGTTGCAGTCACTGTATGAATACAGCTCGATTCCTGCAGATTCAGCCCTCTTTTTCAGCGCCTCCACGTCTGACCACGGATCCGCATCGCCTATGAACGAAATAACATCAGATGATGCATAACCTAGCGTTGCCTCGACGGGCGTATACCATATCTGTTTAACGTTAAGCGAGTGCTCTTTTGCATACTTTGCAAGCGCGACAGTTCCGATGCTCTTTCCGGCGAAAATCAGATCATCGCACCCTTCAAAAAGCAGATCATCAAGCTGCTTTGAGGCCTGCTCGAACGCTATCGATGCCGCCTTCTTCATCATGACCGGATCGCCTTTTATCTTCATCGGCATGTCAGTATATGAAATATCAGCCGTCCTGTATCCGAAAGAGGCCGCAAGCTTCCTCGAATAGTACAGGAGCGGCTTGTCGATGTGATAGCCTATTCCGGGAAAGAACACTGCAAGTTTATTATCCATATCCGCCTCTGAGTTTTCTCGCAAGATCACACTTCATGCCTACAGCAGCTCGCTGTAGAAATTGTCTATGTTCTGTTCGGGAAGGGTAACCGGATCCCATCCGTAATCCTTGTATGCCTTGATGTCGAGGTCATTCGCGAACACATAATTGGCGATTATCTGAGCCCTAAGGCGCTCGCGTTCCTCCTCGTCCTCGCCGGTTTTCATGAATTCATCATAATGCTTTCCGAAAATCTTCTTGGCGCTGTCCGTGAAATCGCTGCCGTCCGCAACGATGTCCATTCCGGTTATCTCATATCCTTCATCAGTGTTCTTCACGTGGATGACCCCCGGATACGATCCGCCGGATGTGCACTCGAGCACATCACCGTTTCTCACGTATTTGAACACCCAGAAATTGCCGTATTCCTTCATGTCATTCCTGTCATCATCCTCTTCCGCGATGATAACAGGGCAGGGTATGCATATGCCTTCGTCCGGATAATCCGGTCCGAATTCATCTATAAGATACTTATAGAGATCATAATAGAAAAGCTCGGGACCGGGATATTCGTATGCAGGAAGATTCCCAGGCGATGCCGCATTCTCTGTTGATTGTTCTGAGGCTTCTACATCCGTTGACTCCGCTTCCGCCGAAGACTCAGTATCCGCCACCTCTTCCGACGGCTCTGATGCTGCAGGTTCTGAAGCTGCAGGTTCTGAAACCTCAGGCTCTGATGCTGCAGGCACGGGCGCAGAAGCCGAGCATCCTGAAAGCAGCAGTGCTGCCGTCAAGGCCGCTATAACCGGATTTTTCATAATGTTTTTCATAATGACCTATCTCCTTAATTGAACATCGGTCCATTAGAATTCGACTGCGTCGAAGGGCCGACGCTACATGTCAAGTTTTCATAGAAAACTTGACACATCTATTATTCCCCCTGCGATCTTTCTAGCGCAGCACGAGTTCCGTTATGCCCGGATTGCTGCCGTTACGTATCGACTTTACCTTCTCATTCCTTCCGTAAGAGAATTCGTCCTCTATGGCATCCCTTATCCTCGTCCCGCCGTGATAGCCGTGTATCAGCCTTATCGTGTACACACTTCCCGGTGCTTTCGCAACTTCCCTCTTCACTTTCGATATGGCCTCTTCGACCTTGAGTCCGTGAAGGTCTATTTCAATTATTCCTGATGTAAGTTCCATTTATTCTCCTTCAGCAGTGCAATACAGATTATACCACAGTTACTGCCTGCCTTTATAACGTTTTATCGTCGCAAGCGCCGATGACAGATAGAATCCGCCGAACAGGTTGTAATGCTTCTTCAAGTGATGCATATGAAGGAACAGGCATATCTTTTCCTCCTGTGTTATATAAGTTTCAGATGCTGAACTTCTGATCGAAGATTACTTCTTCTATCGATGCAACACACGCATCAACATCGCTCTGTATATCCTTGCCCCAAATATGTATGACCGTCCAGCCTATGCCGCGAAGCGCAAGGTCCTTTTCCCTGTCCCTTTCCATATTGCGCTCGATCTTCGGTATCCAGTAGTCAGGATTGTTCCCTTTTGCGAGCGTATCCTTCAACGTCTCCCAGTCCTTGCCGTGGAAGAACTCGCTGTCGCAGAAAATCGCGATCCTGTACTTCGTCAGCGCGATATCAGGTCTTCCAGGAAGCTTCCTGTAATTCTTTCTGTACCTGTATCCCTTCTTCCACAGCGCCCTGCGCAGCAGCAGCTCGATGCTCGTATCCTTGCTACGGATATGGCTCATGTTCCTGTGCCTCTGCTCGCTGACGTTTCCGAAAAATCTCGGTTCCTTCTTTTTATCACTCACGCTCTGTTCTCTGGCCATTTTCTCCGAGCAGCTCTTCCGCGACTTTCAGCAGCTCCTCCTGCTCAACGGGCTTGCTTATGTATTCTCTGAAACCTTCGTTCATATACGTATCACGCATTCCAACGAGAGCGTTCGCAGTGAGAACAACGACGGGGGTGTCGCGGTTAATGCCGTTTGCGTCATCCCGTATTTTATGGAACGCTTCGATTCCGTCCATTTCGGGCATGAGATGATCCATGAATATGATGTCGTATTTATTTTCTTCAGTTTTCTTTATCGCTTCAGCTCCGGAGAGCGCACTGTCGATCGTTATCTCTGTTCCGCGCAGAAGCCCTTTGAGCACGAGAACGTTCATCTTCACGTCATCGACTATGAGTATCCTTCTGCCCGGAGCCTTGAACCTTCCCGTCTCGCTTGATGAAATGTTCACATGGTCTTTCAGCCTTTCGGCAAAATCTCCCATCCTCTTCCTGTCAGTGACCCTCTGCGGAATCCTGACCGTAAACACGGAGCCTTTCCCGTACTCGCTCTTCACCTCGATCGTGCCGTTCATCATGTCGACAAGCTGCTTCGTGATGTGAAGTCCGAGCCCGGTTCCTTCTATATGCCTGTTCCTGCTCTCTTCAAGTCTTGTGAAGCTCTTGAACAGATTCCCGATATCTTCCTCTTTTATCCCGATCCCTGTATCCTCAACGAGGATCATAAGCGTTCCTGTATCAGCGCCGGCTTCATCTTCGATAAAGTTTGTCCGGACCGTGACCGAGCCTTCCTTCGTATATTTGATGCCGTTCGAAACTATGTTGTTGATTATCTGACGGATCCTGACTTCGTCTCCGTAATATCCCGCCGGCATGTCAGGATCGTTCGAAAACGTCAGCGTAAGTCCGTTTTCACTCGCGCGCATCCTGTTCATCTGATAGCATGTGTTCATGATCGAGAACAAGTCGTAATTCGCGGGATTTATTTCCATCCCTCCGGATTCGATTTTCGAAAGATCAAGTATGTCGTTGATTATCGACAGAAGCCCATTGCCCGCTATCTTTATGTTTTCGGCATATTCCACGATCTGAGGATCGTTGCTGTCCCTGAGTATCATCGTGTTCATTCCGAGTATTCCGTTGATGGGAGTCCTTATCTCATGGGACATGCTTGCGAGAAAATCGCTCTTCGTCCGGTTGGCGATGTTCGCCTCTTCCCTTGCTATCTCAAGTTCATTCATCGTCTTCATGAGCTTGCGGTAGTCGGGTGTCTCGAGAGCGAAAAGCATGATGAGCGCCGAGAATGCTTCACCGAACGCGATGAGCAGGACGTTGCCGAAAATCATCTGTATCACGGTAAAGACCGTCGGCAGGAAAAGGAACAGAAGTATGATCCTCGAAATAACGCCCGGCCTGTCTGCGCGGTTTACAAGAACGACATAGAGCATATGGAAAACGATCGCGAGCGACAGAAGATACGCAATATAATAGATGCTTCCGTGTATGTATTTCCCGTTCTCGAACCGGAACATCCAGCCCGTGAAAAGGTTCGCCGTAACAAATGCGGCAAGAAGACACAGAAGCACCCTGTTGATGGTCACCGACCGTTTTGTAGCGCTCGGATAGTAATTGAGTATCGTCTTCATCGCCACGGCGACGCAGACTATCGACGAGTACTGATAAATTGTGTTGAGTATCAGATTGAGAAAATCCGGAATAAGGTACCCATAACATATAGTATAAGCGGTCACGATATCAGTAACCGCGACCACGATAACGGCATGCACGTAACTGCGCATGAGCTTATGCCCCGGCGTATCCGTGTAAAGAACCGTCCTCATACCGACCGCGAGAACTACAAGAAGCAGTATCGCGGCTATGTCAAAAGAAATATTGTAATACATACTCTGAAAATCATCGATACAGATGCACAAGCTCGGTCTGCACATCGGTAACGCCGAAGCTTTTACCTATCGCGTACTTGTACAATTCTAACTGACCTTCATACTTTGAGTCAAGGCTTGCTTCAAACTCGGAAGCCGGCTTCCCGTTCATCGCATCCGACTTGAAATCAAGCACCTTGATGCTCCCGTCTTTCATTTTTATTGCAAGGTCAGTCTGCCCGTTGATCCAGACAGGCTCATCACTTGTCGGGACGGTCTTGCCCGTCTTTACAATGAACGGGCCGAACTTCGCGTCAAACCAAGATCTTTCATTATCATCAACAAAGAACGAGAACGCATACTCCGGATAGATTTCAGCAGCATCTGCCATTACTGGGCTTACAACACTTTCATAAAGTCCAGGCATTTTTGAGCCGAGAAATGCGGCCATATCAGCAGGAACATCATCCTTTCCCATATCATCCATGCTCTCGAGAATAGCCAGATTTATTAGTCGCCCGATAGCCTTCTCGCGTTCTTTGGCAGACATCTTCTCAAGCATGTCATACCTGATGAACATGAGCTCAAAAACTCTGTGCATCACCGTACCGAAAACTCCTCCGGCAGGCCGGATCTCCTTGACATATCCGCTTTCCGCCGATGAATATCCCGTCAGCCCTTCAACCTCGAGCCCGCTCGGAGTTATGCTCGCAAGCCGGCTTTCAGAAAGCTTCTCAATGTCTGCCGAAGCTTTATTTGCCTCAAGCGCCTGAAGGTTAAGCGTCGCATGAGCCGAAGCGGGATTCAATGAAGCGGGATTATAATCCGTTGCATCATTTTCGCGCTCGTCAATCCATGCATTGATATCGGGCAGGCTGTCGTAATCATAAATTTCATTCGTAAACCATGCCTCCTGGTATACCGCAGGCATGATTATAAGCGCGTGCGCGGCTCTTGTCGCCGCAACGTACTGAAGACGTATGGCTTCAGACGTTTCTTCTCTGTATGCCTGCAGGAGGCGCGTCATATCCCACCCGTAAACAGGGTAGATTATTGACCCCGAATTTTCCACGGAACCCTGTTTAAAATGTACGGTCGGATAATACTTCCCGCTGCTTTTGAATCCGCTGTACCAGCATTTTTCTGTGTTAGAACGGTCAGCGATTATGACGATCTGTCCGGTCAGTCCCTTGGCCTGATGCACGTTCATGAGCCTGACGGCATTCTCGTTGCTCTCAAGAGGGATCTCCCTCTTTATCTCCTTTTCCATGTATTCATCAAGAAGCATGGAAAGACGCGATATGTCGCCGTCATTGTTTGCAAGGCATGTCTCGGCCATCTGATTGATCCTTATGCGGTATTCCCTCACGCGTTCGATCTTCTGTTCCTTTCCCTTAGGCAGGAACAGATCTTCGCGGGAAAGAAGATACCTTACGATAGCCGCAGGATCCATGGAATTATCCCTGAAGTACGCTCTCAGCTTTCGAAGCTCCTCTTCGGCTTTCTCAAGCTCATCCTTGCTTACCCCTGTCGCATCTAATCCGCACAGTATCTGAGCGGCCGTAAGACGTTTTTTCCTGTTCTTTGCGCCTGCAAAATATTCCACGAGGAGCGCGAAATTCCTGAGCACCTCGTCAGATGTTACTGTGAACTTGCCCTGCACGTTCACGGGAATTCCGTACTTTGCAAACTTTTCGACGTAGTTCTTCATCTTCGTCGTAGTCTTGCATATTATCATGATGTCCGAATACTGGATTTTACGCAGAGCGGGCACGCCGAATGTACCGTCATCATTCCTTACGGGTTCCTCGATGAAGCAATGCTCATTATCAACAAGCCGGTCCACGAGATCTACTACGGCATCGACATCGTGATCCGCTCCGTAGCTGATCGGTTTGCCGTTATCATCGGTGCAAAGATCCGGCTCATATTTATACACCCCGCTAAGAGCGTTCGGCTCGTTTACCGTCCAGTCCGTATCCATAGGCGAATACTCCGCCGGCATCAGTCTT
>JAILNQ010000104.1 GCA_024691425.1 Lachnospiraceae bacterium | reverse complement strand
TCAGAACTCATCGAGGTCGCCGAAGGCTTCCACGAATGCGGTTTCAATATAATAGCGACCGGCGGAACATGCGATATGATAAACGGAGCAGGCATTCCCGCAACGAAGATATTCAAGCTTCAGCAGGGCCGTCCGAACGTTCTCGATGTCATCACGAACAGAGAGGTTTCGATCGTGATAAACACGCCGGATGACAAGAAGGGCGCTATGGATGACTCATACATCAGGAAGGGCGTCATAAAGGCCGGAATTCCTTATGTGACCACGATGGCCGCCGCTAAAGCGAGCATCGCAGGAATCAAGGCAAGGAAGCACAGCAAGGGCGAGGTAAAATCGCTTCAGCAGTACCATTCAGAGATAGAATGAAAATCCGTTCATATGAATACTTTTAAGGAGATATGAAATGTTAGATATGAAATTCCTCCGGGAGAATCCGGATATCGTTAAGCAGAACATCAGAAACAAATTCCAGGACGAGAAGCTTCCGATGGTCGATAAGGTCATTGAGCTCGACGAAATGAGAAGAAACATGCAGCAGGAAGCGGATGAGCTGCGCGCCAGGAAGAACGTCCTGTCAAAGCAGATAGGCGCGCTCATGAAAGAAGGCAAGAAGGAAGAGGCCGAGAAAGCAAAGGCCGAGGTCGCTGAAGACGCCGAAAGGCTTGCCGAACTCGAGGGCGTTGAAGGTCCTATCAATGATCAGATATTAAAGATCATGTACACCATTCCGAACATCATCGACCCTAGCGTTCCTATCGGAAAAGATGACAGCGAGAATGTTGAAGTAACGAAATACGGCGATCCTGTCGTTCCTGATTTTGAGATTCCGTATCATACGCAGATCATGGAAAGCTTCGACGGTATCGATCTTGATGCCGCAGGAAGGGTAGCCGGAAACGGATTCTACTATCTCATGGGAGACATTGCAAGGCTTCATTCCGCAGTCATTAGCTACGCAAGGGATTTCATGATCAACAGGGGATTCACGTACTGTGTGCCTCCTTTCATGATCCGCAGCGGCGTTGTTACAGGTGTTATGAGCTTCGCGGAAATGGATGCGATGATGTACAAGATCGAAGGAGAGGATCTTTTCCTCATCGGAACGAGCGAACATTCCATGATAGGAAAGTTCATCGATCAGATACTCGATGAGGACACTCTTCCTAGAACGCTCACGAGCTACAGCCCTTGCTTCAGGAAGGAGAAGGGCGCTCACGGTATCGAGGAGAGAGGCGTATACAGGATCCATCAGTTCGAAAAGCAGGAGATGATCGTCGTCTGCAAGCCTGAAGAGAGCCCGATGTGGTTCGATAAGCTCTGGCAGAACACGATAGATCTTTTCCGTTCGCTCGATATCCCTGTCCGCACGTTAGAGTGCTGCTCGGGAGACCTTGCGGACCTTAAAGTGAAGTCATTCGACGTCGAGGCATGGTCGCCGAGACAGAAGAAATATTTCGAGGTGGGCAGCTGCTCGAATCTCGGAGACGCTCAGGCAAGAAGACTCAAGATAAGGGTCAACGGAAAGGACGGAAAGTATTTCGCCCATACGCTCAACAACACGGTGGTCGCTCCTCCGCGTATGCTGATCGCATTCCTCGAGAATAATCTCAATGCAGACGGAAGCGTAAACATACCTGAGGTTCTGAGGCCTTATATGGGCGGAACCGAGAAGCTTATACCTAAGCACTGATCTGAATAGCGTGATGCAGAGTGTTTGGGAGAAAACCCTGTGAAGACGCCGGTACTTAGCCGGTGTCTTTTACCGGCTTATGTACCGCTGCGTCCCGAACAGGAGCGAGAGCGCGTTTTCGAGCAAATGTCTCTGCAGCGCGCGTTAAGGGAGAATTATATATGGAAATGCAGGAAAGAAGGCTTGCTGTTCTCATTGATGCCGAGAATATTTCGATAAAGTATGTGAAAGTTATTCTCGATGAGATCAGCAACTATGGGATAGCTACATATAAGCGTGCATACGGCGACTGGACGAATCCGGTTCTTAAAGGATGGAAGGATGAGGTCCTCAAAAATTCGATCACTCCGATGCAGTCATACAGCTACACGCAGGGCAAGAACTCGACCGATTCGGCGATGATCATCGATGCGATGGACATACTGTATTCGGGCAAGGTCGACGGCTTCTGCATAGTGAGCTCGGACAGTGATTTTACGCGTTTAGCGTCAAGGCTCCGCGAAGCGGGAATGCTCGTTGTCGGCATGGGTGAGAAGAAGACGGTCGAAGCGTTCAGGACGAGCTGCACGACGTTCAAGTATCTTGAAGTGCTCGCTGCAGAGGATGAGAGCCAGTCTGATATTTCGCGCGAGGATGTAGAAGATACGATTCTCAAGATACTCATAGACAATGAAGCCAATGACAGGGAGACGACTGTCGGCGAACTCGGAAACAAGCTTTCCAACAGGCATGCCGACTTTGACGTTAGAAACTACGGCTATTCAAAACTGTCGAAATTCCTTGAGAGCATAAAGGGACTGACGCTCACTGCTCACGGCAATTCAATAACCGTGACGCGCAAGGAGAGCGAGGTCTCTAAAGACCAGATAGAGAAGTTCGTTATGTCCGTGTTGAAAAAAGCGGGCGGCAAAACGATGGGGCTTCCCGAACTTAAGCAGAAGATCGAGAAGAAGTTCCCGACGTTCAAGACGAGCGATTATCAGTACAGCAGATTTTCGCAGTTCATAAAAGATATGGACGGCGTTGTTGTAAAGAACAACACAGTAAGCATGAAAGGTTAGGACCTGATGAATATTGCTTTTCTCGGTGCCGGCAGCATGGCCGGCGTCATGGCAACCACACTGCAGCCGTTAAAGGGCGTGACATGCTATGCAGTCGCGGCCCGCGATGGTGCGCGCGCACAGGTTTTCGCGGACAAGTACGGGTTCGTTAAGGCATACGGTTCATATAATGACATGCTCGAGGATCCTAACGTTGAGCTCGTGTACATTTCAACGCCGCATTCACATCATTACGAGCACATAAGGCTCTGCCTCAACCATGGGAAGCATGTGCTTTGCGAGAAGGCGTTTACGGCGAATGCTAAGCAGGCCGAGGAGGTCCTTAGGATGGCGGAGTCTCGGGGTCTTCTTCTTGCGGAGGCAATGTGGATACGTTACATGCCGATGGCCGCGAAGATAGCTGAAGTCGTAAATTCCGGAATAATCGGACGTCCTACGTCGCTTTCTGCCAATCTCGGATATCCGCTCGAACACTGCGAGAGGCTTGTAAAGCCTTCATTGTGCGGCGGTGCGCTTCTTGACCTCGGTGTTTATGTCCTGAACTTCGCGGCAATGATTTTCGGCTACGACATCGAGAGCCTGGCGGCGAACTGCGTCAGGTATCATTCGGGAGTCGATGCGCAGGAAACGATCATGCTGACGTACCGTGACGGAAGGATGGCCACGCTCTATGCGACGATGCTGGCGCAGACCGACAGACGCGGGATAATAAACGGAACGAACGGTTATATAGAGATAGACAACATCAATAATTTTGAAGCGATGCGCGTGTACAACCTTGAGAGAAGGGTTGTTGCCGAATATGCGGCGCCGACTCAGGTCACCGGATACGAATACGAGATCCAGTCGGCGATGAAGGCGATAGAGGAAGGGCAGATAGAGTGCCCGGAAATGACGCATTCTGATACGCTGTTCATGATGCAGCTCATGGACAACATAAGGGCGGCATGGAAGCTCAAGTTCCCGTACGAGGTTGAAAGGGTTGATGAGGATCCGGAGGAAGATCCTGTCGTGACAGCTAGAAAAGAAGCCGAAAGAAAACGTGCCGAGGAGGCGAAGGCCGCGGCCGAGGAAGCAATGAAGCAGACCGAGGAAGCTGTAAAACGCGCAGAGGAGAAAAAGGCGGAGACTGAGGCGGCTAAGGAAGAGGCGCAGAAGGTGCTTGATTCCCCGACGGACCCTGATGATTTCGAGGAAGCGGCACCGGCAAAAGAGCCGGAAGCGGCCGAGCCCTCAGAACCCGCAAAAAATGTGTAAAAATCTATTGACATGCACGGCTAATACGCATAAAATGTACAAGTGTCCTATCAGGTCTTTCCGTGTCTTGACCGATGGGACGGGGGAAGCGGTATATCCCTAATCTGTTCGATAGGAGGTGTAAGCGTGGCTAACATTAAATCTGCTAAGAAGAGAATTCTTGTTATCAACACCAAGACAGAGCGCAATAAAGCGATCAAGTCAAGGGTTAAGACATATGTTAAGAAGGTATACCAGAATATTGAGGCAGGCGACAAGGATGCAGCAGCCGAGGCTTTAAGAGAAGCTACCGGCGAACTTTACAGAGCTTGCTCAAAGGGTATCTACCATAAGAATACGGTATCAAGAAAAGTATCACGCCTTGCTGCCGCTGTTAACAAGATGGCTTAAGAGGCCGTGAATATGATCTTAAAAGATACTCATACCGTCATGTGAGTATCTTTTTTAATGCAGATAGAAGGGGCCCGATCGAAGATCGGGAAGAGATCTGTCTGCCCCGCTCGCCGCATCCGACGAAGTCGGATTCAGGATCGGCGAGCAGTCCTTAATAATGCAGGATCGGCGAGCAGTCCTTAGCTATGTAGATAGGGGCGAGCAGTCCTTAATTATGCAGATAGAAGGAACTAAATGGATCGGGAACACATACGTAATTTCTGTATAATCGCACATATCGACCACGGCAAATCAACGCTTGCCGACCGCATCATCGAGAAGACCGGATTGCTCACGCAGCGTGAGATGCAGGAGCAGGTGCTCGATAACATGGACCTCGAAAGAGAGCGCGGCATCACCATTAAGTCGCAGGCGGTCAGGACCGTTTATAAGGCGAAGAACGGGGAGGAATACGTCTTCAACCTTATCGACACTCCGGGGCATGTTGATTTCAACTATGAAGTTTCAAGGTCACTCGCGGCATGCGACGGGGCCATTCTCGTCGTTGACGCGGCGCAGGGCATAGAGGCTCAGACGCTCGCTAACGTCTATCTTGCGCTCGACCATGATCTCGATGTTTTTCCCGTTATAAACAAAATCGATCTTCCGTCCGCTGAGCCCGACAGGGTCATCAACGAGATAGAGGACGTTATAGGAATTGAGGCGATGGATGCGCCGAGGATTTCCGCCAAGATGGGCATAGGAATAGAAGATGTTCTCGAAGCGGTCGTAACGAAAATCCCGCCGCCATCCGGCGATGAGAAAAGTCCTCTGAAGGCACTGATCTTCGATTCGATATACGATCCGTACAAAGGCGTCATCGTGTTCTTCAGGATGATGGACGGTAGTGTTAGGCGCGGAACCAAGGTGCGCATGATGGCGACCGGTGCGGTGGCAGAGGTCGTGGAAGTAGGGACTTTCGGTGCGGGACAGTTCATTCCGTGCGATGAGCTTACGGCAGGGATGGTCGGATACCTCACGGCATCGATCAAGAACGTAAGAGACACTATGGTCGGCGATACGATAACCGATGACGAAAGACCTTGTGCTGAGGCGCTTCCCGGCTACAAGAAAGTGCAGTCTATGGTGTTCTGCGGAATGTATCCTGCGGACGGCGCGAAGTATCCGGATCTGCATGATGCTCTCGAGAAGCTTCAGCTGAACGATGCGTCGCTGAACTATGAGCCCGAGACATCGGTAGCGCTCGGATTCGGTTTCAGATGCGGTTTTCTCGGACTGCTTCATCTTGAGATAATACAGGAGAGACTTGAGAGGGAATACAACCTCGATCTCGTGACGACGGCGCCGAGCGTTATATATAAAGTGTTCAAGACGAACGGCGAAGTCATAGACCTCACGAATCCGACGAACCTTCCGGACCTTTCTGAGATAGAGCATATGGAGGAACCGGTCGTTTCAGCGGAGATAATGGTGACGAAAGATTTCGTAGGACCGATAATGGATCTTTGCCAGACGCGGCGCGGAAGATACATCTCAATGGAATACATCGAGGAGACGAGAGCATTATTGAAGTACGAGCTCCCGCTCAACGAGATAATTTATGATTTCTTCGATGCGCTCAAATCGCGCTCGAAAGGTTATGCTTCTTTTGATTATGAACTGAAGGGATACGAGCCGTCCAAGCTCGTCAAGCTCGACATACTCGTCAACCATGAGGAAGTCGATGCGCTCTCGTTCATAGTCCACGCGGACAGCGCATACGAAAGAGGCCGCAAGATGTGCGAGAAGCTGAAAGACGAGATACCGAGGCATCTTTTCGAGATCCCGATACAGGCGGCGGTCGGCGGCAAGATAATAGCGAGGGAGACCGTGAAGGCGATGCGCAAGGATGTGCTCGCGAAGTGCTACGGCGGCGACATCACGCGTAAGAAGAAGCTGCTCGAGAAACAGAAGGAAGGCAAGAAGCGCATGCGGCAGATCGGAAATGTCGAGATACCGCAGAAAGCTTTCATGAGCGTCCTGAAATTAGAAGAAGACTGAACACATACGAGGGTAACATGGAAATATACATACATATCCCTTTCTGCGAAAGAAAGTGCAACTACTGCGATTTTCTCTCAGGCCCTGCGGATGAGAGAGTAAGAGCGATGTACGTTGATGCTCTTGTTCGCGAGATCGGCACACGAGCTCAGGAAATCGGCCGTGGAGAGAAAATCACAAGCGTATACTTCGGTGGAGGGACGCCGAGCATTCTGACCGAAAGGGAGACAGGAGCTGTTTTTGAAGCAGTGAACGCAGGATTTTCGCTTGCGGATGATGCGGAGATAACGATCGAGGTCAACCCGAAGAGCGGCAGGGACAAGCTTCATTTCTTCCGTTCGCTCGGATTCAACCGTCTGTCGATAGGGATGCAGTCGGTCCATGCAAGTGAGCTCGAGCTTCTCGGAAGGATTCATACGTATGACGAATTTCTTGAGTGCTTCGTGGATGCAAGGGATGCGGGATTTTCAAATATCAGCGTGGATGTCATGACCGCGATTCCCGGACAGACTGAGCAGATGCTCGCCGAGACTCTAGCTAAAGTGACTGAGCTTAATCCGGAGCACGTCAGCGCGTACAGCCTCATGATCGAAAGAGGCACGCCTTTTTATGAGCGGTTCGGGGACATCGAAGGGCCGGTGGTCGGAGAGGAAAATGAGCGCAAGCTCTACTGGATGACGGTCGATACGCTCAAGTCCAACGGATACAAGCATTACGAGATATCGAATTTCGCGAAGCCGGGTTTCGAGAGCAGGCATAACATAGGCTACTGGAAGAGAGTGCATTATCTCGGACTGGGACTCGGCGCGAGCTCGTGCATGCCCGAGGACGGCTCTGACGTCAGAAGCCGCAATACGACGAGCATCGAAACATACCTTTCGGACCCGCTCGCAAAGGAAGAAAGCAGCGTCCTTACAAGGGACGAGATGATAGAGGAGACGATATATCTGGGACTTCGGATGATGGACGGAGTCGATACGGATGAATTTGAGAAGAAGTTCGGTACGAGCGTGAGGAGCCTGTACGCAGATACGATCGATGACCTTGCGGCGCAGGGACTCGTGTACGAAGGCAGCAGCAGCCTGACGCTTACTGATCTCGGGATCGACTACGGAAATCATGTTTTTGCTCAGTTCCTGAGGTGATCAGCTTATCTGAGCATTATCTGTCGCACGTTTTCTGACAGCGAAAATCATACGGTGTACATATGGATTTTTCGAAGATAAGGATTTCAAATGCATACTACATACTGGTCGCGCTGGGCTATGTTCTGACGCTTGTTTTTGCAGATATGCGCCCCGGCGTGTTCGGTGCGTTCTTGATGATCCTCGTACTCGGCGAGCTTATCCTGAAAAAAGAAGTGAAGATAAATTGTACGGCCGATGCGATCGCGATCATATATTTCGCATATCAGATACTGTCGGTTATCTGGCTTCTTGCTGGCGGATTTCCTTTCTCGGTTTTCATTGAAGAATTCGTATCATCAACGCTTCCGATGGTGTTCTACTTCGTTGGACGCTCGTCAGGAAAGAACGGCGCGAAGTGGTTTATGACTTATATTATCGCTATCATGCTGCTCGGGATCATCGGCGTTGTGTTCTATATAACTGCGCCTGATTTCTACTGCAGATGGGCATATGACTGGGGCTATATCTCAAAGCCCGATGCGGCGACGATGCGTGTGCGGATGCATTCGGTCATAGGAAGCACGTGCCTCAGCTTCATTTCGGTAGCCGGGATGCTTGCGGGATCGTATTTCCTTACGGGCCATGGCGATGAGGAAAAGAGCGGTACAAAAAAACGTACAGTCATTTTCGCTGTTGCCGCGACAGCTCTTTCACTCCTTTTTGCCATCATGGCGAATCAGCGCAGCGGCCTTGTTGCTGCGGCACTTGTCATCATATACATTAACTATCTTCTGTTCTTCAAGCTCGATATGATCCCGAGGAAATTCTTCATCTATGAGGTCATCGCGATAGCCGCGGTTTTCGCTCTCATATGCGCGGTGAAGTTCGAGTTCATCCTGAAGTTCTGGTACAGGATCATCTCGCTTCCGACCGCTATCTCTCAACGCAGCGAGCAGTGGGTCGCCGCCGTCAACAACATGTACAGCTCATGGATCGGCAACGGCCTGGGCGCTAACGGGCATAAGGCACTCGGCATCGAGGATGCGCATGTAATCGCGGACGGCGGACTTGTAAAGCTCTACTGCGAGAACGGCGTCATAGGATTTTCGCTCTGGGTTTATCTTCTGTTCCTTGCGCTTTCAGATGGCGCGAAGAACATCAGGGAGCGCTATGCGGAAGCCGGCATAATCGCCGTCGCAGTGCTCCAGTCCATAGGTTCCAACATGCTCGCATTTCAGATATGCGCCCCTGTTTTCTGGTTCGCCGTAGGGCGATGCATTTCATGCGACAGAGCGCGCGATATTATTCCCCGTTTCAGAAATAAATAAGAACTGCCATATACTGCATAAAACAGTAGTAAATGCTTGCCAAATCCTGTATAATCATAGATGCGTGAGATTATACGCTCTAGGAGTGAAGATGCACCAGTTCAGCGAAAACCTGTTTCAGAATGCAATAGATCTTAATGATACCATCGTGTTCGAATACAACGCGGTGGATGATGTCATTACGTTTTCTGAGAACATAAAGAAATACATTCCCATTCCGGTCAGGCTTTCCGCGTTCGTGGAAAAGCTCGGATATCTCGGGAAGGTCTATGACGGTGACATCGAAAAAGCCATTTCTTTCTTTACCCTCAATGAAAATCATGACAAGGTCCGCATGGAATACATACGGTTCCTTGACTTCGCAGGAGAGTACTGCTGGTATCAGCTCAAAGGACGTCTTGAGTGCGATGACGATGATAAGATCACGAGCGTCTACGGCACGCTTGCATACATAGATGACGAGACGAAGCATCAGGAGGAGGAAAAATCATTAACGCGCGATCCCTTAACGAGGCTTCTTAATGCCGATGCATTCGAGAGGGAAGTCGCGGGCTATCTTGATGAGCTTCCGAAGGACGTCATTCCGAATCTCATGATCGTTGACCTCGATGATTTTGCATCATGGTCCACGATGTACAGCGAGATAAACGCCGACGGCGCGCTGATTGAGATAGGACGCATATTAAAGAGGGCGTTCCGCGGCTCTGACATCATAGGGCGTGTAGATGTCGACAGGTTCGCAATACTCATGAAGGGCGTGCGGGCAACGAACATACTGCTCGAGCGTGCCGCATACATAAGGCAGACGGTCAAGGACGTCTGGAGCGATTTTTCAAATAACGGATTCATCACCGTGAGCATCGGTATCGCCGCGATGCACGGCAAGGAAGCGACGGCCGAGAAGCTCGAGGCGAGAGCGCTTTCCGCACTGAATGATGCAAAGTCTGGCGGCAAGGATAACTATGTCCTCTACACGAGCGACATGGAGAGACTGGATACATCGGTAAATCCGATCCTTTCCACGAAGGAAATGGAGATGATCCGAAATATACTCGATCCGATGAGCTCGTGGGCATATGCGGTCGATGACAATTACACGCTCCTTTACCGCAACGAGGTGCTCGAGTCGAGGCTCGGCAACAAGTGCGAGGGAATGTGCTATGCGCAGATAAAGGGCTATGCGGAGCCTTGTAATGACTGTCCTGTCAGAAAAATGGAAGAATCGAAGACGTCATTCGACTGCAACGTCTATTCGCCTTCTCTGCGGACAACCATCCCGATGCGTGCCAACCGCATCACGATGCGAAACGGCAAGAGTGTCTATCTGATCGCTTCCGTCAAGGAGGACATCGAGACTCAGGTCGCAGCGATGACCGAGAGCGAAAACCGCACCAAGGAATCTCTTTTCCAGATGATGGACATCATCTGGGACATCAACCTTACAAAGAATACCTGCATCCGTTTGAAGGAGCAGAACATAAAGAGCTTCATAGACGTCAGGATCGAGAACTACAAGAACCTGTGCGACTTTTTCGCGAATGAGATCGTCTATCCCGATGACCGCGCGAAGTTCCTTGAAGCGACCGATTACAGAATGATAAAGCAGAAGGCGCTTTCGGGCAACAGGACGCTCTGCACGGAAGTAAGGATTGCATCGCTTTCCGGCGAATACATCTGGTACGGCATGTACGCGGTCATTCTTTATGATCCCGATAAGGAAGCGGACATCGGAAGTTCAGATGAGCGCATAATGATAGTCTGCCTTAATCTCAATGATTACAAGAAGCGCAGCCTTGAAGCCGTCGAGACGAAGATCAAATACGAGATCATGCACGAGAAGAGCAATATCCTCAAGGATATGGCCCTTAACTATGAGCGTTACGAGAACGTCAACGACATGATCGGAATCCTCGTCTACGAATACACTGTTGCTGACGGAAGCTACTATCTGTGCTCGAATTTCGAGGACGTGTTCGAGATAGACAAGCATGCTCTTTCAAACGAATGGTCGCTCATTTCCTCTCTCAAGATTCATGCCGATGATCAGGAGATGTTCGACCGGTTCTTAGAGTCCGCAAAATCATCTGCAATGATACAGAGGGCGACAGTCAGGATATACAACCGTTTCGGAGTTCCCATCTGGTACACGATCGTGCTGCAGACGCTTCGCGGCCTCAATAACGTTCCTGTAAGATATCTCGGAACGCTTCAGAACGTCAATACCGAGATGAAGATCAAAGCCGAGATGGAATACCGCGCGGACTATGATTCCGTCACGGGGCTTTACAATTCCGAGACGTTCTACAGGAAAGCGGCGGATATTATAAATCATGATGAAGATGATAAGTTCGTCATCATTTCCATAGACGTTGACAGGTTCAGGCTGATCAACGACAGATACGGCATTGAGGCGGGCAACAGGGTGCTCGAGACCGCAGGCAAGACGATCAGGGAAGTATCGCCGAAGGATTCGATAGCGAAGCGCTATCAGGGCGATGTATTCTCCGTGCTCTTAAAATACAGGACCGACCAGGACCTCGTGCAGTACATGTCGAAGCTTTCAACGACGATAAGAGATGCAAGAGTCGTTCCCATGGCGATAACGCTGACGTACGGCATATACAAGATCGGTGACCGCGATATCCCGATAAGGCTCATGTGCGACAGGGCCCGCGCCGTCAAGAAGCAGGTCAAGGGCAACGCTCTCACGAACTATGCGGTATATGATGATGTCATCCGTCTCAAGATGCGCGAGCAGGCTGAGATAGAAGAAGAGATGAACGCTGCTCTTTCGAACAAGGAATTCGTCATGTACCTGCAGCCGCAGATAAGTCTTTCGACAGGCAAGATGTGCGGAGCAGAGGCGCTCGTACGCTGGAAGCACCCGATAAAGGGAGTGCTTGTTCCGGCACAGTTCCTTGCACTCTTCGAGAGTAACGGATTCATCACAAAAATGGATATGTACGTCTGGGAACTTGCCTGCGACTACATCCACAGGCTTCAGGAACGCGGCATCTTCCTGCCGATATCCGTCAATATTTCAAGAGTCCATATCGGGAACACGAACCTTTCCGATATACTGCTCGACCTTGTGCACAAGTATGACATCGCTCCTAAATATCTCGAACTCGAGATAACCGAAAATCTCTTCATGGAGGATGTCGATGAACTGTTCAAGGAAATGTCTTCACTGAAAAAATGCGGCTTCAACATCATGATGGATGATTTCGGCTCCGGCTATTCATCCCTTAACATGCTGAGGTCCGCTCCGGTTGATACACTCAAGATAGACAGGTTCTTCCTTGATGAGATCATGTCCACGGACAGGGGCAAGATCATTGTCGAAGCTTCTGTGAGGATGGCAAAGCAGCTCGGACTTTCCGTCATCGCAGAGGGAGTCGAAACACAGGAACAGCTCGATTTTCTCACCTCAATAAACTGCGACATGGTCCAGGGATTCTATTATTCCAGACCTGTACCCGAGGAAGAATTTGAATCATTCATGGAGAAGCACAGATGAAGTTCGTGAAGACCGAAGATCTGAAGATCGGGATGAGGCTTGCAAAGCCGATCTACAACAACAAAGGAGTCCTGCTATATGACCGTAATTCGAAGCTTACGCAGCAGGGCATCGAGAGCGTGCGCAATTTCAAACTCATAGGAATCTACATTCTCGAGCCCGCAGAGCCGCTTCCGCCGCAGACGGAGGAGGATATTGAATTCGAGAAGTTCCAGATGGTGACCGTTTTCTCGGTTGAAGAGGAACTGAAATCGATAATCGAGAGGGGCAAGAACAACAGGATTTACGCGCTCGCAGAAAATATCATCCGCAGCTACGGAAGGCTCGACCATAAGATCAATTTCCTGCAGAACCTGCGGAGCAAAGAGGATTTCGTCTATAAGCATTCGCTGAACGTCGCGATACTTACGGCGATGATCTGCCATAAGATGAACGTTCGCAAAGAAGATGCGACGGAGGCAGTCGTGTGCGCGATAGTGCATGATATCGGAAAGCTGAACGCCGATCCGCAGCTGCTCGTTAAGGACGATATAACCGAAGAAGAAGAGATGGAGCTGAGAAGCGCAGAGTATTCGGGCATAGGACTGATCGAATCGACCTTCGCTGCCTCGCCGAACATAAAGCGTGTCGTCATGCAGACATACAAACGCCTTGATGCATACCGCAAGGGCGAGGAGATAGACAAGAACAGCTCGAAGATGGTGATCGGGGCGAAAGTTCTGTGCGTGGCGGAAGAGTATGACCGCATGACCGCGATAAACAGCGCCGGGGAACCTCAGTCGGAGCTCGCTCAGATACGCGTGATGCGCAGCAACCCGATGTATTTCGAGCCCGCGGCGGTAGAAGCTCTTATTCAGAGCATAAATCTTCTCAGCGAGGGAACATGCGTCGAGCTGTCGACAGGGGAGAAGGCACTCGTTATAGCGCCGAATGACAGCAACATTTTCAGGCCGATGGTCCTGTGCTTTTCAACGAACACCATCATCGACCTTGCAATGACTGCGCTGTACCACGACATAGAGATCGTCGATATCATGAAGACGTTCGACAACAGATATGTCATGAGCGATGATGAGATAAAGGCCGCGATGGGAAAGACGAAGGAATAGCGTTCACGCCAGATCCGGCTTCTTCACGAAAAATCCCGGCCACAGTTCTTTTGCGGCCCCTTCAAGTTCAAGCCTTGTCAGAAGTATCATTACTTTTTCAAGAGGCATTCCCGCCATAGCGGCGATATTCTCGGCGCTCAGCGGATCAAGTGTGAGAACGGACTCAACCTTACCGAGATCACCCGGAAGTTCACGGTTTTTTATGATGACCGGTGCTTCCGGTTTTTTTGCGCCTGATTTCCTGGCAGCGTCTGATTTACCGGGTGCCACTTTTTTTCCGGATGCGTCAGGGGACTCGTCATTTTTTCCGAGAGTGCCGGTTCCTTCGGGAGAGTTTTCGGACGGGATTCTGCGCGGAATGCCAAGAGCATCCATTACGGCGTCGATCCCCGTAGCCGGTAGCGCCCCCTGATAAAGAAGGTTCAGGCATCCGGCGCTGAGGCTGTCTGTCAGTCTTCCCGGTACGACCATGACGGTGCGGTTCTGCTCGATAGCCATGTCCACGGTGATCAGCGTGCCGCTTTTTGCTCTTGCCTCAACAACGATGAGCACGTCTGACAGCGCGGAGATTATCCTGTTGCGTGGCGGAAATCTTCTTGCCATGGCAGGCGTTGCCGGAGCATATTCGCTTATTATCCCGTTGCCGTTTTCTGTAAGCCGGTCGTAGAGCACCCTGTTCCTGGCAGGATAGACTATGTCCGGCCCGCATCCCATGACCGCATAGGACCGGCCGCCCGCCGACAGCGCCGCTTCCTGAGATATCCCGTCGATTCCCCATGCCATTCCGCTTATTATCTGAACTCCCTCTGCGGCAAGGCGGTTTCCGAAGTATTCCGCCATGGTGCGTCCGTATTCCGAGCATTCCCTTGCACCGACTATAGCCACAGACGGCACCTCGGGATCCGGCAGGCTGCCCTTTATGAACAGTCCGTACGGCCTGCTCGCTATGTCCTGCAGCTTTTCCGGGTAGTCACCGTCAGTGTGGTTTACATAACTTATGCCCTTATAAGCCATATCGTTATAATCATCCTCTATCCGGCCGGCTTCCGGCCTGTGCTCATCTATGTATTTCGCGAGCCTGGCGCTGATTCCCAGGAATGACTGCATCTTTTCCGCGCTCATGAGGTACAGCTCCCTCGCGCCGCCGGCGGCCTCGACGATATCTATGAGCTTTCCTATGTATCCGTCCTGGAGCGTTGCCGCCCAGTAATCGTATATCCTGTCATCCATCCGATTTTCTCCTTTTTATTATTACTCCATAGTTTCCGATGATAATGTCCAATACCTGGTCCCGTTTGTTCCAAGAAGTGTGAACCGCCCTGCCTGCGCCTCAGAAGCTTACCTTGAGCCGTGCCGCCTCGAGAATGGCGTTCTCGTCAATGTTTTCAGAACCTGCTAAGTCGGCTATCGTCCTTGCGACTTTAAGGACGCGGCAGTATGTTCTCGCGCTCATCGAGTGCTTCACGGCAAGGCTTTTCATGATCTCGAGTTCATTTTCGCCGAGAGCGCAGAATTTCTCGATCTCGCGGTTCCCCATCTGTGAGTTGAAAGATATGGGCAGATTCCTGAAACGCTCCTTCTGAACGGCATGAGCTGCAAGAACACGCTCCTTGATCTGTTTCGAGCTCTCAGCACATCCCGTTTTTATCATGTCGAACGGGGACACCTTCTCGGCTGTGATGCATATGTCCATCCTGTCGAGGAAAGGTCCCGATATCTTGGAAACATAGCGGGTTCTCGATGATTTGTCGCATGTGCACCGGCTGTCGGGGTAGTTCCCGCAGGGGCATGGATTCATGGCCCCGACGAGCATGATGTCAGCGGGGAACGTGCAGATGTCGCGGCTCCTCGTGATATGGACGACTCTGTCCTCGAGAGGCTGACGGAGCGCCTCGAGTACCCTTCTGGAAAACTCGGGCAGCTCATCGAGGAACAGAACTCCCTTATGAGCAAGGCTCACCGCACCCGGCCGGGGAATGCTTCCTCCTCCCACGAGTGAAATGTCGGTAGAAGAGCTGTGCGCGGAGACGAAGGGCCTCCGGGTGATGAGCGGTTCTTCGGATGAGAGGGCGCCCCTGACGCTATAGACGGCCGAAACTTCCAAGCATTCCTCCTCCGAAAGGGGCGGAAGTATCGATGGGATGCACTTTGCGATGAGAGTCTTGCCGGAGCCCGGCGGACCCATCATGAGAATATTATGTAAACCTGATGCGGCGATTTCCGCCCCGCGCTTCGCAAGCGCCTGCCCTCTGATCTCTGAAAAATCACAGTCATACTCATGGTCTGCAAGAAGATCATGCCGCAGCCTGGATTTCATCGGAGATAAAGGCTCATTGCCGTTCAGGAAATCAACGGCCTCAGCAAGTGATGATACTCCGTAGACCTCTATGCCCTCAACAACCGAACCTTCGGCTGAGTTCGCGGCAGGTATTATGCATTTTTTGATGCCGCGCTCCTTTGCGGCAAGTATCATCGGAAGCATGCCCTTTGCGGCACATACATTCCCCGACAGGGACAGCTCGCCCGCGATGAAAGCATCATCGAGCGCACCGTCCCCTATGACCTGCATTCCGAGAAGAAGGGAGAGGGCGATGGGAAGGTCGAAACCCGTGCCGGATTTCCTGACGTCCGCGGGTGAAAGGTTTACTGTGATCCGGGCGACGGGAAGAGAGTATCCCGCATTTTTGAGCGCGGTTCTGACGCGTTCCTTTGCTTCTCTGACCTCGCTGCCTACATACCCCACGACGTCAAAGCAGGGCATGCCGTTAGAAATGTCAGTCTCGACATTGACCGGATAGCTTTCGATCCCTCGGACGCTTCCGGATTGTACTGAACAGAACATATGCAATTCCTCCGAATATTTTGAACAGGCCCATCAATATCCTGTGAAAATGGCAACGAAAACAGAATGCCGGGGCATATGATGGACAAAAATACAGCAGTAATGGGATTTCTTCCTCCGGTGAATCCGGAAGTATGAAATGCATAATATAGAAAAGCAAAAAGTATATTCTGAATATAACCGCCTAAGACCGTATCAGTCAACCATTTTCTTTTCGGAAATTTTTTCTAGGTTAACATAAATTTTGTTATTGCAGCTTAATATCATATATGTTAGTATTAATAATACTGAGGGGGATTTTCTGTATGGGATCGTCCCAAATTCCATGTTAAGGGGTTAGTATGCACATCGGTTGCTGTGAAAACTGCAGATATGTCGATCTTCTGGAGTATCTGACGGGCGGATGCCCGAGATGCGGCGGCAGAATGGCCCCGCTGGGACTCAAGTCATCCGAGTGGAACGACATGAGCGTGAGGGAGCGGGAAGCCGCTATAGCGGGTTTGTTCTCCGAGGATGAGGATAGTGATGCTGAATCTGCAGCTGATGACGGTTCCGAAACAATTCCCTCCGGAAATGAGAACGCATATGAAGACGAGCATGCTCCGGAAGAAGTGGCGGAAGCAGAAGCGGCCGGCGAGTATGTTTACGTCTGCTATAAGTGCAGCACCATAGCGGCGCACGACGGGGCTAAGGATAGCTATTTCTGCCCGGAGTGCGGGGCTGATATGGTTCCGGTCGGTATCTCGACGGATGCCTGGACAAGCATGACCAAAGAAGAGAAGCGCAAGGCCTCTGAAGATGCGAAGATACGGCACATGGTGAATGCCATCAAGAATGCGTCGATCGACGACGGTGAGTCGGAAAAGACGCAGAACATAATAAACGTCGTATGAATAAAGGCACGAAATGGGCAGTGATCGCCATAGGAACTGCGCTCGCCGTAATAGCAGCTCTCGTGGCGGCAATACTATTGATCAGAGCGAAAAGCGAACCGGACGGGATCGGCAAGCTTCCCGAGGATGCGCTGACAGCAGCGCAGAGCGCGGAAACGGAAGATGTTCCTGCCGACTTCGATCCTGAGGCGATAGCCGCGACTATAGTAATGGATACGGAATCCGGATCTGAAAGACCTTCCGGATGGTACGGAAGGTTTGAGAGTGCCGGTCCGGCATCTGACGGCACAGGACTCGAGGATGCAAAGAAAGCATGCCCCGACGTCTACGCGTGGATAAGAATTCAGGGAACGGACATAGATTATCCGATAGCGTACTGCGAGGATGCTGTTGAGCCGTTCTATTTCACTCATGATATTAACGGTGAGCCTAGCGAAAATGGCATGATAATCACCGATTCGCAGAACGGGAAGGATTTTTCTGACCCGCTCACGCTCATATACGGGCACTGCCCCGATGACGGAACGATGTTCGCACCGCTCCATTCATTCAGGGATGCGGACTTCTTCGCGACACATGAGAACGTGAGCATCCGCGTTGATGATGCGGAGCTCGTTTACAGGATATATGCATGCTTCGTCGGCTCGAATGAGAATATGATGCTCGCCAATGATTTTCGTGATCCGGTGTCGTTCATGGAATATTTCGAGTCGATGAGCAAAATGAGGGATCTTTCGGCAAACATACGCAAAGACGCTGAACCGTCATTCGATGATCATGTCATCGCGCTGATCACGCACTGCGAAGACGAGAGCAAGCGGCTATTCGTGTACGCTGTCCTTGAGGAGGTTAAGTACTGAACTGATGAACAGACGTCAGAGAAGACAGGAGAAGAAGGAAAAGAAGAAGATGCCGACATGGGCGAAAGCCGTGCTGATCGTTCTTGCATCCATTATCGCCATACTTCTTATCACGCTCGCCGCGGCCCTTCGGAAGTGGCAGCGGGCCGATTACCTGACGGCCGACATGTTCCAGGCGAACGAGACGACAACGGTGCCGGTCCTGAAAATAAGCCAGCTCGATGAATCGACGAAAAAAACGGCGGCAGACAAATATCTCGACAGCGTCCCGATAACATTCAACGGGAAAAGATATAAATACAACGACAATCTCATAAACATACTCGTCACGGGAATAGATGATTACGGCCTGAAAGGCGACAAGGAGATAGATGCGAGCCCTTACCAGGCGGATACGATCGTTCTCGGAACGGTCGACGCGGTAAAGAAGACGGTGAGCTTCATAAGCATACCGAGGGATACCGTTACCGACATCAAGGTGCTCGACCTCAGCGATAAAGTCGCATCGACCCGCAAGGGTCCGATCGCCATACAGCACAGCTTCGGAACTCAGGGAGAGAAGACGAATGAGGCGGTCGCGGAAGCGGTCAGCAATCTTCTGTACGGTGTTCCGATCTACAGATATGTCGCGGTCGACATCACAGCGATACCGGACATCAACGATTCGCTCGGCGGGATCACCGTGGATATCCCAGAGGACCTGACGAAGTGGAATCCTGACATGGCGGAGGGGACTAAGGATTACCTGCTTATGGGTGAGGACGCAGTGATTTTCGTGGCCAGAAGGGACACGGACATCGACGACAGCGCAATGGGCAGGATGAAGCGGCAGATGCAGTACATGAAAAAGCTGTTCCCTGCGATGAAGGACAGGACTGCACAGGATATCATGTTCCCTATAAAACTGTACAGGTCGGAAGCCGACAAGGTCGCAACGAACCTTACGATCGATGAGATGACTTATCTCGCGAAGCTCATGATCGACCTTGAGCTCGATGATGATCAGATAGAATCCGTTCCGGGCGAGATGAGGCACATCGAACCCGGCGAGATAGAGGATTATGAATATGAAATGGGCTACATCGCCGATGAGGAAGCCCTTAAACAGCTAGTGATAGACAGATTCTACGTAGAAGCGGACGAATAGGAGGAACAAAAATGAAGAGATTCAAAGCTATCATCGCACTTACTGCAGTGCTCGCTATGACATGCACAACAGCCGTCATGGCAGCTCCGAGCCCTACGGCAGGCGTAGTTACGGTTGTCGTTCCGGGTAAAGGCGGGGCAGAGGCCGCACAGGTCACATCGCCCACGGTGAAGGAACTTACGGCTCTTGCAGGATTCATTTCTGAGAATGCTGCAACTCTCGGAATGGTCCCTAGTGTCAAGACGGCGATCGACATCGTTGCACCGGCAGGATACAAGGGCGGCGACGTGCCTACGATTTTCGCGGTAGCGGGACTCAAGGACGGCGTTAAGAACGTTTTCGCCTACATCCGTCTTAAGAACGGCAAGACGATAATAGTTCCCTGCACAGTAAAGAACGGGTACGTAGGGTTCATGGCACCGGCATTCGGAACGGTTGCTATAGTTGAACTGAATACGGCATCAGTAGCTATGCCTGCTTTTGGACAGCCTCAGGCAGTACCTGCTACGCTCCACTGAGAATACTCAAGGGGATGAAATGACCGGTTTTACCGATATACACTGCCATGTACTGCCGAAGGTGGATGACGGCTCGCGGAGCATGGAGCAGTCGCTCGAGATGCTCCGGGTGATGCGTGATGAAGGGATCACGCAGGCCATACTGACGCCTCACTATCACGGCGGGTACATGCAGACGGAAATCGAAACGGTAAGAACCAGGTTCGACGAGCTGAACGAGGCAAGGTTGGAATACTATGATCTCAGCATGATAGAGCTTTATCTGGGAAGCGAGGTATATTACTATCCGAGCGTCCCGGAATGGCTTGCTGAGGGAAGAGTATCGACGATGGCGGGCTCTGATTATGTGCTTTTGGAATTCGGATTCACGATGGAAAGGCGCATGATCTTTGAAGGGGTGAGCACCGTCGTTAACGCCGGATACCTGCCGATAATCGCTCATGTTGAACGCTATGAGGACATCATCAGCGACATGAAATGCGTTGACGAGCTCATAAGCAGGGGCGCTTATCTGCAGATCAACTCGGAGATCTTCAGCTCGGGCTTTCGGATGAAGTCTTTTGCGAAAAAACTTCTGAAGTCGGGCAGGGTTCATTTTCTGGCAACCGATGCGCACAGCACGGGAAGAAGGGCACCGCGTCTTGCGGAGGCTGCCGGATATATAACGAAGCATTATGGGGAAGACTTATGCAGGAAGCTTCTTATCGATAATCCTGCGAAAGTCATATGCAACGAGTACATACCGCTGTAGATGGCATGTTTATCATGTTGGGCATTAATGCAATGCCTGGAGCGGATGTGCTGAAAAGTACTGTGTGCGCCATGCGGAAGCTGATTCCGATGGCAGGAGATGAGTGGGGAGAAATATGGAGAAGAATCGCCGTATCATCAGTGACGATGAGGATGTCTTCGAAATAGACATTCTGGAACTTCTGGGGGCAGTCCTATCTAAGATATGGATAGTCATTTTGAGCGCGGTCATACTTGCGGCCGCGACTTATCTGTTCTGCATTTTCCTGGTAACACCCAAATATCAGTCGACAACTAAGATATATGTCATCAACAGGCAGAATTCCGATGCTCTTACCTATAGCGACCTTCAGTCGGGCACGCAGCTCACGAAGGACTATCAGGAACTCGTCACGAGCCGTCCTGTTCTTGAGGAGGTCAAGGCAGAGCTAGGTCTTGATATAGAAAACAAAGCGTTCAAGAAGAAAATCACCGTGTCGGTTCCGACAGATACGCGTATAGTTTCGATCACCGCAGAAGACACAGATCCTTACATGGCAAGGGCAATTGCCGACAGGGTCAGAGTATCGGCAGCAGAGCATATCGCGAACGTCATGAATACCGAGGCGGTAAATGTCGTCGAGGAAGCCAATCTTCCAACCGAGATCTCGAGCCCGAAGGTATTCAGGAACACCGCGATCGGCGGACTGCTCGGCGCATTCATAGCAGTGATGATAATTGTCATCATCTACATTATGGATGATACGATCAAGAATCCTGATGACGTTGAAAGATACCTCGGACTGTCAGTTCTCGGATCAATTCCCGCGCTTGACGAGGATGCCGTAAGCGGCGGAAGCACGGGCGGGAAGAAGAAAAAGAAAGCATCTTCGCATTCGCATGTTGTTGCAACTGAGACGCTGTCTGATGCGTCAAGGCTTGTCAAGGAAGCAAAGATAGCGATCCCCGATCTGGATGACGCTGCGGAAGGCCAGAACTTCGCGGAACCGAAAGAACCTCAGAGCCCTGAGAAGATCGTGGTCAGAAAGAAGAGGTAGATATGGCGATAGAAAATACTGAAAACAGAAATCTGATAACCATCAATAAAAAGATTACGCTTGATTTCCGCCTCAGCGAATCGTTCAAGGCGCTGAGGACGAACATCGATTTCTGCGGAGACGATATCAAGGCTATTGCGTTCACGAGCTGTGTTCCGGGAGAGGGAAAATCATCCGTATCGTTCAACCTTGCGATATCGATGGTTGAGGCCGGCAAGAGAGTCCTGTTCATCGATGCCGACATGCGAAAATCAGTGTTGAACGGCAGATATCAGATGTCGAAGGCTACCGGCGGGCTTGCTCATTATCTTGCAGGAAGGAAACCGCTCGAGGAGTGCATATTCATGACGAATATTCCGAGACTATTCCTCATACCGACCGGTGCGGTTCCGCCGAACCCTGCGGAGCTTCTCAGCGTAAAGCGCTTCAAACATGCGGTTGATACTCTGAAGGAGCAGTTCGATTACGTCATCATAGATACTCCGCCTCTCGGAAGCGTCATTGACAGCGCGATCGTCGCGAAGGAAAGCGACGGAGTTGTTCTCGTGATGGAAACAAGAGCGATCGCGCACTCTTTTGCAGAGAGAGTCATAGACCAGCTGCACAAGGCCGAATGCAACATACTCGGTGTTGTTCTCAACAAGGTTGAGATAGGCGGCAAATACTACGGAAAGTACTATGGCAAGTATTACGGAAAATACTACAGCAGCTATTACGGCAAGTGATAATAATTTCAGGCGGTGGGAGCATGTATAAGAGATACCGGCAGGAATGGACAAAGCATCTTGATTTCATAATAATCGATGAGTTAAGCCTTCAAGCGGCTTACCTTCTGGCTATGTGGCTCAGATTCCGTGACATGCTGTTTGAACAGGGTATGTACAAGGAGCTGGGCTTTGTTCTGTTTATGGTCAATCTTATCGTGATGATGCTCCTCAATACGATGCACAACGTGCTGAAGCGAGGCAAGTTCCAGGAACTGGTCGAGACGATAAAGTCGTGCGTTTCGGTATTCGCATTTGCAGTCGTATACATGTATGCGTTCAAGGTTTCCAGCGACTATTCGAGAATACTGCTCTTCGTAACGCTGATACTGCATATAGCGATCGCTTATCCGACAAGACTTGCGTGGAAGCATATTCTTAAGCACACAAAGATAAACGAAGGAAAGAAGTATTCGATGCTCGTTGTAGCGGATCCGGAATCCGCGGAGAAAACAGTCAAGAGCCTCATCGACAACAACGGTGATGTTTACAAAGTCATTGGACTTGTCTTTACAAGGCAGGATAAGCGTGAGGAGGTATATGGCGTACCGGTTGTGTGCGGCATGAATGATGCTGCAGATTACATATGCCGTGAATGGATCGATGCGGTGTTCATCGGATGCACGAAAGTTACTCCGAGGATAGACAGGCTCATGGAGGATTGCCGTAAGATGACCGTAACGGTGCATTTTGCGGTGTCCGGTGTAAGGCACATGGGAGAGCATCCGTTCGGTAACAGAATAGCCGGGATAACCGTATTGACGTCAGCCGCAAGATATGCGACACCGCTTGAGCACGCGATAAAGCGAGCAATGGATATCGTCGGCGGTCTTGTCGGCAGTATTGCCGCACTCATGATCATTGCTATTGTAGGACCTATCATCAAAAAACAGTCGCCCGGCCCGGTTCTCTTTGCGCAGGAGCGTATAGGTAAGAACGGAAAGCGTTTCAAGATGTATAAGATCAGGTCCATGCGGATGGATGCCGATGAGATCAAGGACGAGCTCATAGATCAGAACCGCAATAAGGACGGCATGATGTTCAAACTTGATTTTGACCCGAGAGTCATCGGG
>JAILNQ010000095.1 GCA_024691425.1 Lachnospiraceae bacterium | reverse complement strand
ATCCGCGATCAGATCATCGGCGTTCTCGAGTCCTACCGAGTAGCGGATCAAGTCAGGCGATATGCCCGCTTCTGTAAGCTGCTCTTCGGAGAGCTGGCGATGGGTGTGGCTCGCGGGATGCAGCAGGCACGTTCTCGCATCCGCGACATGAGTCGCTATCGTGGCGAGCTTCAGTCTGTCCATGAACGCGATGGATCTTTCGCGTCCTCCCTTTATCGCAAAACATAATACTCCGCATGTTCCGTTAGGAAGATACTTCTTAGCGAGCTCATGATTTTCGTCATCGGGAAGGTCAGGGTAATGCACCCATGCAACCTTTCCATGCGACTTTAAGAATGATGCGACCTTAAAGGCGTTCTCGCAGTGGCGCTGGATCCGTACATGGAGCGATTCGAGCCCTGCATTTATATAGAATGCGTTCTGAGGAGACTGGATGCATCCGAAGTCGCGCATGAGCTGTGCGGTCGCTTTGGTGATATACGCACCTTTTCCGAATCTTTCGGCATATACTATTCCGTGATAGCTCTCGTCGGGAGTCGTCAGTCCCGGGAACTTGTCCGCATGGGCCATCCAGTCGAAATTGCCGCTGTCGACTATTGCGCCGCCTACGCTTATCGCATGTCCGTCTATGTATTTCGTTGTCGAGTGCGTGACAATGTCAGCTCCCCATTCTATCGGCCTGCAGTTTACCGGAGTAGCGAACGTGTTGTCCACGATAAGGGGAACGCCGTGGCTGTGCGCAAGCCGTGCGAACTTCTCGATGTCGAGCACCGTGCAGGTCGGGTTGGTGATCGTCTCACCGAACACGGCCTTTGTGTTGGGCCTGAAGTATTTTGCAAGCTCCTCTTCAGATAGAGTCTGATCGACGAAAGTGCACTCGATGCCCATTTTAGCCATTGTCACCATGAACAGGTTGTAGGTTCCGCCGTATATGGCCGAGGATGCTATGAAGTGATCGCCCGCTTCGCATATGTTGAATATCGCGAAGAAATTGGCGGCCTGTCCGGATGATGTGAGCATTCCGGCAAAACCTCCCTCGAGCGCGGCGATCTTTTTTGCCGCAAAATCATTTGTCGGGTTCTGAAGCCTTGTATAGAAGTAACCATCCGCTTCAAGATCGAACAGGGCTCCCATGTCATTGCTCGTGGCATATTTCCATGTTGTGCTCTGCCATATCGGAAGCTGGCGGGAATCGCCGTTTCCGGGTTCGTAGCCTTCATGAAGGCATTTTGTTTCGATGCGTGTATCCATATGCGTCTCCTTCTGTATGATAGTTGCCGTAACTGTTATTCTACATTTAATGAGGAGATATTGCAATTATTTCGGACTTTCACGGGCAATTCATTGACCTTTTTGGAGTTGAGAGCTGTCTTTGTTTAGTGGTATAATTCTATCTGTCGTTTTTTGAACGGATAAAACGGAACGGAAAGCTTGCCGCCAACTCGTTCAAGGTACTGGTTTATAATGATACCAAAAGAAAATGGGAGGACGACAAGTCTATCACATTCAAGTGCTGGAGTTATGCGGACAAAGAATTCGATCCAAAGACGGATGTGTTCGAACCGTCGTGGCTCGACCGCTATGTATACGGTGATACATACCAGATGAACGCTCTCTGGACTATTAAGTAGATCAGAAAGAAAGGACAGAAAATGAAGAATCCTAAACGAGTCGTCTGTTACATCAAGGAAAACCTGAACGAGGTGAAGCATACGACGCTCAACCCTGAGGGGCCGGGTGTCGTCAGGATCCATATGGTTCCGCCGAAATACGACGGTCCCGAGCCTGAAGGAAGCGTCGTGATCCTTAACGGTCAGGACATAATCCCGATCAACGTTTCGTGGGCCGTGCTGCTGTCGATGCTGATCGACGCCATAAACGAGTATCACGGCAGGCCGATAAGCGAAGAGGATACGAAGAAGATCGTTGAGAGCACGGTTATCTCCGCGCGCAGCGTATACCGTTTCATTCCCAAAGCGATAATAAAAAAGGACATATTCAGGATAATGAATACGTTCAAGCAGATAGCTTACGGGGAAAAGCCTGACGAGGAAATCGGATACATCAACATCGGCGAATACGCCGAAAACATGAGGGCGCCTCATCGTATGGATCTTATGGTTTCCGCGATGACAAAGGACGGAAAGTGGCACTGCAATCAGAACTGCGTCCACTGCTATGCGGCCGGACAGGCACAGGCTGAGGAAGAAGAGCTTTCGACGCAGCAATGGAAGGAAATAATCGATAAGTGCAGGAAGGCGTGCATACCGCAGGTGACTTTCACCGGAGGTGAGCCGACGATGAGAGAGGACCTCATAGAGCTCATAGATCATGCGAGCTGGTTCGTGACAAGGCTCAACACGAACGGCATAAAGCTGACTGAGGAATACTGCAGGCAGCTGTTCGATGCTTCCCTTGATAGCGTGCAGATTACATTCTATTCGCATGACCGGGACATACACAATTCCCTTGTCGGAGCGCAGATGTATTATCAGACGCTTGCCGGGATAAAGAACGCGCTTGCCGCGGGACTGAACCTCAGCATCAATACGCCTCTTTGCACGAAGAACAGGGATTATGTAAAAACCCTGGAATTCCTTCATGAACTCGGTGTTACGTATGTCACCTGCTCGGGGCTTATCACGACAGGAAATGCGGCAACGTCAGAATCGGAAAGCCTTCAGCTTACTAACGAGGAGATAAGGGATATCCTTAAGGAAGCAGTTGATTATGCTTATGCGAACGGCATGGAGATAAGCTTCACATCGCCGGGATGGATAGATGCGGAATTCTTCGAGGAGAACGGGCTCAGCACTCCGACTTGCGGAGCGTGCCTTTCGAACATGGCCATAACGCCTGGCGGAAGAGCGGTGCCGTGCCAGAGCTGGCTTGAAGGCGCAGACCTCGGGAACTTCCTTGAAGAAGACTGGGAGAAGATATGGTACAGCGGAAAATGCGAGAACAGAAGATACTATTCCGCCATGATGACAGGGCAGTGCCCGCTCCGCAAAGAGAAAGGAGGCTCATATGAGAAATAAGATAACCGGATTTTTCATAAGTCTCTTCGTATTTGCGTTCATTGCGGCCGTACCGGTCATGGCTGACACGGATGAGATACTCAATTACACGATCACAACTGAAGTCAACAAGGACGCAACGCTGAACCTTTACTACCACATAGACTGGAAGGTTCTTGATTCCGGCTCCGATATCGGTCCGCTGACATGGATGAAGATAGGAATACCGAACACCCATGTCATATCAACGGAGGCCATCAGCAGCACGGTCGACCACATCAAGCTTTCCGGAACCTATGCAGAGGTTTATCTTGACAGGCCGTACTATGAAGGCGAAGTCGCGAGCGTTGATTTTCTCGTAGTGCAGGACTACATGTATCAGGTCGATAAGCTGACCGAGGGCGAGACGGTATATTCGTTCACTCCCGGATGGTTCGATGACATAAGGGTCGACGAGCTCGTGATAATGTGGGATAACACTTTCTGCACCTCATTCTCGCCGGAATGTTCCATAGAGGATGATTACAATGTCTGGAGGACATCTCTCGGAAAGGGCGACCGCTTCACGGTGACCATGACGTATCCGAATGATGCGTACGATTTTGACCTTTCAAAGAGTGAAGAGGTAAGCTCGAGCGGCCTGATGGATTTCATAACGACTATCATCGGGGCGATTTTCGGTTTCCTGATGCTCGTTGCGACCGTCGCATTCCCGCTAGTGCTCGGGTATCTCTTAAACCGCGGTTTCGGAAACAACAGCCCTACGATCAACAAGACGACCCGAGTGAAGGTCACTTATTTCGATTCCTGCCCCGGATGCGGAGCACCGCGAAAAGAAGGCGCCAAGTTCTGCGAATACTGCGGCAAATCGATGATAAAGAGCGAAGAGACCATTACCGATGAGCAGCTCAAGAAGGAAGAGAAGGCCGCATCGGCATTCACGAAGAACGGCGAATACAGATACGGTTCTTCGCCTAACGTATTCATAAGAGTCAATTCAGTCAGGGTTCCCAATCCGCATTACCATGCTTCCTCCTCGAGAAGCGGCGGCGGCCATAGCTCGTGCGCTCACAGTTCGTGCGCCTGCGCGTGTGCGTGTGCATGTGCCGGCGGCGGAAGAGCCGGATGTACGACCAAGGACTTCTATAATACAGACCTCAAGCTGACCGCGCTCGCACGCGCGCTTAAGGTGAAGGCTTCAAAAGAAAAGGAGATGGCGGATTGACATCCGATAAGATAAGAGAAAAAGCCGAAGAGATAGACCGGATCATCAACAAGTACCTTCCTAAAGAGGAAGGGCAGGCCCTGACCGTCATGAAGGCGATGAACTACAGCATCCATGTCGGCGGCAAACGCCTGCGTCCGATGCTCATGATGGAAACGTACAGGATGTTCGGAGGAGATACGGACGCTGTCATACACCCGTTCATGGCCGCAATGGAAATGATCCATACATATTCGCTCTGCCATGACGATCTTCCCGCGATGGACAACGACCTCATGAGACGGGGTAAGAAGAGCACTCATGCCGAGTTCGGCGAGGCTATGGGAATACTGGCCGGAGATGCGCTCTTAAACTATGCGTTCGAGACGGCGATAAGAGCGTTCGATGTCGTTCCGGGAAGCGGAGAGAGCGATGCGGAAAGGCTTGCTATGGCAATGAGGGTAAGCCGTGCTCTTCGCATACTTGCAAAAAAGGCCGGAATATACGGAATGATCGGAGGTCAGGTTGCCGATGTTGAAGCCGAGGATAAGGACCCGTCTGAGGTCACGATGGATACGATAAAATATATCCACGAGAACAAGACCGCGGCGATGATCGAATCCTCGATGATGATAGGCGCCGCACTTGCGGGAGCATCCGAAGAGGAGGTCGCCGAGCTTGAGAGGGCCGGTTCGGATGTCGGGCTGGCGTTCCAGATAGCCGACGACATCCTTGATGTAACAGGGGATGATGCGACTCTCGGAAAACCGGTGGGAAGCGATGAAAAGAACGGAAAGACAACGTATGTCACTCTGGTTGGTCTAGAACAGGCAAAAAACGACGTAAGGAGCCTGTCGGAGCGTGCGGTTTCAAAGCTTGAAAGGCTCCGCGGCAGCGATACTGAAAGCGGGCGTTTCCTTAAGGAGCTGATCGAAAGCCTTATTGAGAGAGACAGATAAATATGCTATAATTTTAGGTCGGAAATCATTTGCTTCAAAGGAGACGGAAAGTGCCTAAGAAAATCGCGCTTTTTTCATGCGGATGGGCTTTCGACCTTCTGCATGATTATTCAAAAGGTGTCGCAAAACGCATGTACGGGCTCGATGTGGACCTGTATATGTTCGTCTGCTATCCGCCCTATGTGGAAGCAGAGACCGTCAGAATGGGCGAACTGAATATATTCAATCTTCCTTTCATAGAAGATTTTGACGGTGTCCTGATACTCGGGAACGCCATAGACCATGTCGGAGTTTTTGAATCCATAATCAAAAGATGCAAGGATGCCAATGTCCCGGTGGTTTCAACGGGCAGGAAGGACGAGTACGCGTACTTCGTCGGAAGCGATAATTATGACGGCGCAATGAATCTTTATACCCATCTCATCGAGAGACATGGAATAAAGAATCCTATCTATATCGCAGGCAACGCGAACAATGATGACTCGAACACGAGATATGAGACGCTCTGCGAAGTTCTGAGGGACCATGGAATACCTTCTGATAACGTAGAGATGTTCTATAGCATGTGGGAGCCGAAGCTTACCGTTGATTTCATACATGAGCGGTATTCTGACAGAAAGACTGAGCTTCCCGATGCGTTCGTGTGCGCCAATGACACGCTTGCCATAGCGGTGTGTCTCGCGCTCGAGGAGATAGGATATGAAGTTCCGTCCGACACCATAGTGACCGGGTATGACAACGACTTTTCGGCAGAGATATACAGTCCGTCGATCACGAGCGTCGACCAGAGGTACAATGATCTCGGCTCATATGCGCTCAAGCTTCTTCTCGATGTCATCGACGGAAACAGGAGAAACAAAGAAGTCTACATAGGTTGCGAGCTTTTTCAGAGCGAAAGCTGCGGATGCAGCTGCATGAGGGATCTCGATTACATGCGCCGCATGCAGGGCAAGAGCGTATTCTATGACCGGATGATGACCACGATTTTCGAGCGGAGCGTCACATCGATAGAAGGAGAAACGCTTGCGGGGGCAACGTATGAGGAATTCGAGGCGAACCTGCGCCATGCGTTTGAAGGGGATTCAGGCTTCATCGGGGATACGTTCCATCTGATACTCGAGCCGAGCTTCAAAAAGGCCATGTCCAACATTGAAACGAAATTCCGGACAAAAGGCTACAGTAAGATAATGAATGCCGTGGTTTCGATCGAGAACGGCAAGCATATGTCTTTCCCCGAATTCGAGTCGAGAAAGCTCGTTCCGTATATCGATCCCGAGAAAAAGAACCGGGTATTTGTGTTCGTGCCGATCCACGAGGTCATGGACAACTACGGCTACATGGTTTTCGGCGACAATGTTGACATAGTAGGAAACGGTAATCATCTGTTCGAGTTCATAACACGTATAAACGTCATCATGTCCAAGGTCAGGCAGAACATCAGCCTGAGGGTCCTGAACAAGAAGCTCGTTGAACTCACGGAAACCGATGTAATGACTCATGTCAAGAACCGGCAGGCATACGCGACGAAGGAGGCGGAACTGAATTCAATCATCCGTTCAGGCGCAAGGCTTTCGTTCGCACTCGGCGTGTTCGACATAAATAACCTGAAAAAGATCAATGACAGCCGCGGTCATGAAGCAGGCGATGCTTATATCGTCAACTGCTGCCAGATGCTGTGCAAGATATTCAAGAACAGTCCGGTATACCGAATCGGCGGCGATGAATTCGCGATCCTACTGCTAGATGAAGATTATGAACGGCGCGACGAACTTCTGAAGGCTGTTAAGACAAGGATGATCGAGATCGCCTCAACGAATCCGCCCCCTGAGGGGCTTGTATCCGTGGCAGGCGGCATCGGGGTGTTCAAACGCCCCGGCGATGACAAAGTGGCGGAAGTTTTTGCGAGAGCTGATGCAGCAATGTATGAAGATAAAGTAAAGATGAAGGAGAAGGGCTATGAGATTAATTACAAGATCTGATTTTGATGGACTCGCATGCGGAGCACTGCTTCTTGAGGCAGGTATCGTGGACAGCTGGAAGTTCGCGCATCCGAAGGATCTGCAGGACGGAGCGGTTGAGATCACTGCCGATGACTGCCTTGCTAATGTTCCTTTCGTTGAAGGATGCGGACTGTGGTTCGACCATCATTCCAGCGAGGAAGAGCGTAACGAGCTTGAGGGAAGATATAAGGGAAAATGCGACAGCGCCGCTCCGAGCTGTGCGAGAGTTATTTATGAATACTACGGCGGAAAGGAAAAGTTCCCGCAGTTCGACGATCTCATGGAAGCGGTCGATAAGGTCGATTCAGGAAACCTGACGATAGATGAGATCCAGAACCCGAAGGGATGGATTCTCGTAGGCTTCCTCATGGATCCCAGAACAGGCCTCGGAAGGTTCCGCAATTTCAGGATAAGCAATTATCAGCTCATGGAAGAACTGCTCGTGGCATGCGCGAAGAAGACGACAGAAGAGATACTCGCTCTTCCCGATGTAGTTGAAAGGATCGAGCTCTATGAGGAGCAGACAAGGAAGTTCCGCGAGATGGTCACCGAGAACACAGAGGTGTTCGGAAATCTGATCGTTACGGACCTGCGCGGTGTAGAGACGATCTACACGGGCAATCGTTTCCTTATATACAGCATGTATCCCGATCAGAACATATCCGTATGGATGACTCCCGGAAAGGGCGGCCAGGGACTTGCCTGCGCGATAGGCTACAGCATACTGAACAGGACGGCGACTCTCGATGTCGGAAGCCTCTGCCTGAAATACGGCGGCGGCGGCCATGAGAAAGTCGGCACGTGCCAGTTCGAATCGTATGAGAAGGCATGCGTGATGCTCGAGGAGCTGAAGAAACTCGCGAACTGAATTTAATTGTTGACAACGGTACGCCGCTGTTTTATGATGTACGCGCAAATCTTTTGGGCGCATCTGGAAACACGTCAGGCGTATCACTTCGCCAACAGATTCCAGTGCATTTTCAATCTTTTTGGTGAAGGAGGTATGTTTATTATGTCAGAAATCAGTGAATTCAGAGATGAAATGATGACCATGTTCGGACTCATGGGCCTGAGGTTCGATGCCATGGACCAGAGATTCGACGCCATGGATAAGAGAATGAACTCCATGGACCAAAAAATGGACAAATTTAGCAATGACTTGGAATGGTTATATAAGGATATTCATGAGAATATGTTCATTCTGCATTCTGAAACATGCGAAAGAATGGATAGAATAGAAGAGCGGCTTAGCAATGTCGAGTCAGCATGCAGACTCCGATGGATAACGCCTGAGCTTTCAGACAGGCTATCTGCTGTAGAAATGGTTGTTTCCGAACATTCGGAACAGATCAAGGAGCTGAAATCTGTTGTTTTCAGTAACGCATGAGACGTTGCCAGGATCTTCTTTCATAGATTGTTGTGTAGAAGGATAAGGGAAAATATAAGGGAAAGACCTTTCGTTGAAAGTTCAATGGAAGGTCTTTTATGTTTGATAATTGAGTTATTTAATTCTTTTTCCGACAACAACGAATCTTCCGTCTTCGACGTGATAAGCGCATGTTGAAAGTGTGATGAATTCATCCCCGTACGAGGCATCGACACCCGTGTCGTACATCGACAGGGCCTTGATGTTGTTATAGAAGTCGTTGAACTCTTCCTCGTTCTCGGCATTGAAGAACTTATAGTATTTGAATACATCCGTCTGCTTTTTGAAATAAATCTGGCTCAGGAATACGGCGCAGGGTTTTTATCCAGGAGTCTGGCAGAGGCTCTTTTTGACTCTTTAGTGGCATGTGCATAAATGTTCATCGTGGTGCTTACTGCAGAATGTCCGAGCAGTTCCTGAACATCTTTCGGTTTGGCGCCGTTCGCTAGCAGATTCGTCGTGAATGTGTGTCGCAGAACATGGAAATGGAAGCTTTCGAATTCCGGAACCTTCTTTGAAATTTTCCAGCAAAGCGATGATAGCGACCCAGGACATAGCAGGGTTCCGTCTTCGCGTCTGCATACGAAATCGATCTCATGGTAATCTTCCGGGATAACTTCAGTTCCGCTCAGATGGTAGTATTCATAGTAAGTGCGATTTCTATCCCTGACTTCTTTATAGAAGCATTTATGATAAAGTATTCCGTATTCATCCATGTGCAATTGCTGTTTTGCTTTCGCGTCAGTCAGAATCTCTTTGAGTCTGTCTCCAAAGTCCACGATACGGATTTTTGCGCATTTCGTCGTCCCGATCTGTACCTTGTGTCTTTGAGTATCATATGAAATACTCCTGCGGACGATAATATATTGATCATCAAGGTTGATGTCCTGCCATGCAAGACCGGTTACCTCGCCGACCCGAAGTCCTGTGTAGTAAGCAATCCGCACCGGCAGCACCGCATACGGATGATGAGCCTCAAGATATCCGATAATGTGACGGAATTTCTCGTCTGTTAGAGGAACAATTTTACCCTCTGTATCATCCTCAGAAGCAAAAATCCCTGCATCCACTGTTCGTTTACGCAGAACCACATACTGCATCGGATTGTAGATAATAAATTTCTTGGGAAATACTGCAAAACGGAAAGCGTGATTGAGAACCGTGAACGGCTTTTTGGTATATCCCCTGCTATAGCACCTGCCAGGACAGTCTTCTTTTTCACCGAACGATAACTGATCCATGAAAGCTTGAAGATGATCGGAGGTGATTGTGTTAAGCTTTCTGTCGCATATAGGATAGCGCTTTATCACCTTGACTATATTCTGATAAAGTTCTACAGTGCCGTTGCTCATCGATCCTGCCTTGAGTTCTTCTTCGACCCAAATGTCAAGGAGCTTCCCTAGGGTGATTTTATCCGGACGCTTGATGATTTTTGAAGACTCATAATCTGCCATCGCTTTGCGGAGCATCTTTTCGGTCTCTCGCTTGCTCTCGGTTCCGGGGTATTCTTTCTGAATCAGTTTGCCGGAATCGTCCTCGACATAAAACCGATAGTACCATTTCCTCCCCTTTTTTCTTACTGATCCTTTGGCCATTAGTTATCCTCCTTTCGGTTAGCCTTATATAATTACATTGGTTGATAGGTGTTTCAGGCAAAAGAGATACTGTAGTCGCGGAATAATATGTAAACCCAAAATGCGAAAAATAGGACTTTGGCATAGCCGATAGTTGAATATCTGTCTCTTTTTCTGATGTACGACACAACATCTTGTGCCTTACAGGACAGCAACCACTATAAAAAGTGGTTGTCATAATATTATTTATTGGGTATAATTCCTTTGTAGATGTATCAGTATGCCTATGCGCATATTATACGCTGCGAAGAGCCTGGGGAGGCTCGGCAACACAAGGGTATAAATAAACTTTTTATTCGTACAACAACATAAAAAGGTTCAATAAGGGGAGGACCAAAAAATGAAGGGAATCAAGAAACTATTCTTAGGACTTGTCTTTATGACACTTTTCTGTGTCGGATTCAAGATCGAAGCAAAAGCTGTTACACCGTATCTGGATATAAAGGAAAAGACGGCTACATCTTACAAAGCGTCGGATTTCAGTAAAGAAAAAGCGACATTTGTCGCATATGTTGAAGTTCAGGATGATGAATATGGCACGGATTTTCCGGATATTGTTCCTGTTGAACCTACTCATGCCGGAACAGTTATATTTACGTATAATTACACCATATATGACGACACAAACGGAGGCGATCCGTTTGAAGTAGGAAGCGGCAGCTTTCAATTGATCTCAACCAGGAATGCGGCCGGTGCAGTGGCTAAGTCGGTAAAAGTAAACGGTAGAGGCGTTAAATTGGCTGCAGATGGAATGTATACAATAAATGACGCTGTTACAAGAGAACTGGTCAGGGCTGATCTGGCTACAATAGATGCTTCATTGGATTCAGTTACCGGAGGATATATATTTAAACTTGAGGCTGTGACTGATTATGGTACATTTGACCCCGGTGAAATTAATAATGATGTGGACGGCACTGCCCTTGAATCGACTTCAGTTGATGTCACGGGTTATCGTGTTTATGGCGGAGCTTATTGCGGTACTGAAGCTGCCGGTGTAGATGTGATTTATGATAATGATAAGAAAAAGGTTCTTGATGAGGACGGCTTTTATATGTTCAACAATGAATCAAAGACATTCAGTGTGGACACCACAGGAGCCGCAGCAACCAACCCTTCCTATTCCTTCATTGGCTGGACAACAGATGGCGGGCTTACAATCGCCGGAAAGAAGAGTACCTATAATTTAAAGATAGCTGCTGATTCAGTGAATCTGGACGCGTTATTTGGAAGCTTGGAATTTACGCCCAACATTACTCCGAAGGAAATCAAGGTAAAGGCAGGAGATGATACAGACCCTGTTGGATATGAGTTCCTGGGATATGATCCCGAAAGCAGCGCAGCAGTTGCCGGTGTTTATGTGGATGGCGCCAAGCTTGCGGCCTCAAGCTATAGCTGGGCAGGAAATGAATTCACATTCACTGTTCCGTCAAATGCAAGCGAAGGAACGCATACCCTTACGATAAAAATGAATTCCGATAACGGCGGCTTTGAACATACAAGGCAGTTTTCGGTTGACAACGGAGAGTCGATAGATCTTAATTCCACAGTTGCTGTTACATACAAGATGACAATTCCCGTGAACAAATTTGTATCCCCTTCAGATTCAACAAAAACCGTTACCGCAGAGGTGACAAGCGATGCGGCAAGCTACGCTAAGCTCAGGAAAAAGGGAAGCACGAGTAATGTCAAGAAGATAGATAACGAAAGCGTTGCGGATATTCTCCTCTATGGTGATGCTGCATCGGGAGGAACAGATAAATCTTCGTTCAGGCTTACTTATAATGGAGCAACAGACACAGCAAAGGTTACGGTTTTCCCGTGGCCGGATCTGATTCTGAACACTTCTTCATCAAGCAGTGACAGTTCGCTTAACTCGTCGTCATCATCATCAACCAGTTCGGCAACTTCACCGTTCAAAGTTGTAATGCCTGCGGGCGTTTATCATGACAACTATATGTGGTCGGATGTCAAGAAAGCTAAGCTTGTGTTCTCTACATCGGACAAATCTAAGGAAGCTACGCTTGACATAAGCTCAACGGATAAATATACGAGGAGTGCAACAGTAAACTCACTTGCAGTCACATCAATCCTCAATGATATATGTACGGAATCAAGCCAGGATGTAAAAGTTACAGTATATCCGATGAACGGAAGCGATTATGACAGGAACATTGATGATTCAGAGACGATAACCGCATACAAGATCACTCTTGACGGATCCGGCGGAGCCAAGTACACGGTCAACGGAACGGAAATGAAGGATTACTTCTATGCAGTCAAGGGTACGACATACACCATCAAGTCGACTTCTGGAAACGGCGAGAAGTTCACGAGATGGGAAGGTGTTGATTTCAGCGGTGAGAGCGGCGGAACAATCACTCCGAGCGGATCTATGACACTCAAATCAATATACGGCGGATCTAGCTCTTCATCATCTTCCTCGAGCAAGAACGGAGCCGCAGGCGATAACGCTGACGACTACGATGATGTTCCTAAGACAGGCGAGTCTAAGGCAGACATCTGGATCCTCTGGTCAGTCCTCCTGATATCGATACTCGGAGCAGGATTCATGATCTACAAGAGATTCGGTCTCGTAAGGGCCATCGCGGAGGCCGATGAGGAAGTAGCTATCGCAGAGCACAGGGAGCGTGCCGAGGCCGAGAAGAAGGAAGAAGAGAACAAGATGAACATGCTCAAGAGCCTCAGGAATCTCAAATAATACGTAACCATGGGGAAAAGAGAACTCGATTCTTTAAGGGGTCGGAGACAATTCTTAGAAAACTACAGGGTGGAGCTTACGGAGTGGGCTCCACCTGTTTCCGTCGCCTTTCTCGTGGTCCTCATTTTCCTTACTGCCATGCTCCAGTACCGCATGGGTTACATGGGGAGCGCGTACACTGCTACGAAGGAGAACCTCACCCAGGCGCTCCAGAACATATCGCCTGAAGTGACGGACGAGACATCAGGAGCTGAAAAGAGCAGCGAAGGCGAGCTCGTCATAGCGGACAGCTCTGAGCCGGAGCAGACGGCCGAGATGACGCAGAAAATGGAGGAGGTCTTCACCTTAAACGATGACTGCGGAGGATGGATCAAGATCGACGGAACCGTCATAGACTATCCTGTCATGCAGACGCCCAGGGATGAGCAGTTCTACCTCAACCGCGACTTCGACGGCAAGTACAGCGCCTACGGGTGCATAATCGCCGACACGGATTCTGTCATCGGGACCGGAACGGCGGTTGAGGACTACACGGACGGATCGAGGCCGGGCACTAACATCATACTGCACGGCCACAACATGAAGAACGGGACTATGTTCGGAGACCTCGACAGGTACCGCGACCAGTCGTACGAGAAGAGCCATTCCATAATCAAGTTCTCGAGCCTCTATGAGGACAGGGAGTACCAGGTGTGCGCCGTGTTCTTAAGCCAGGTGTACAAGAAGGGGCAGACGGACGTTTTCAAGTACTATCAGTTCTTCAATGCCGAGAACGAGGAAGAGTTCAACGACTTCTACAACAACATCAAGGCCCTGTCGATGTACGAAACGGGTGTCGATGCCTCGTTCGGGGATGAATTCATAACGCTTTCTGTATGCGCATATCACGTGGAGAACGGGAGACTCGTTGTTGTCGGAAAGAGAATTAAGTAGTAAAATATCTATCTGATAACATTTACGGAGTTTCCATGAACCATCTAAAGAAAATCTACAGATATCTATTCAGGGAAGAGCTGTCGATAAAGAACAAGCTGGTCAATGTCATACTGAGCAGCGCTTTTTTAGTACAGATTCCCGGGATCATCGTAACGATCATAGTCGGGACCGGAATCGCCGGAGTCCTTGCGCAGGTTCTGATGATGGTTATCATAGCCACTATCCTGTTCATGACGAACAAGATGCCCGATTCGCCCGTACCTTCTATCCTTCTCGCAGTCAGTGCCAATTTAATAATCTTTCCCGTCATGTTCTTCGTTAGCGGAGGCTCGGGGACCGGCATAGTTGTATGGATGCTCTTCGGCGCGACTTTTACATGGCTTCTTCTGGAGGTCAAATGGAGCATAGTGATCACCGGCATTTCATTCATCCTGCTCAACGGATGCTTCCACGTCGAAAAGAACTATCCGGAGTATGTGTCTTTTCTTGATTCGCGTAACGAGGAGATATTAGATACCACCATCGCTTTTATTTTCGTCACAGTCATATTCGGACTGATTTTCAAATACCAGACGAATTCATATGAGAAACAGGCAAAGGTGCTGAAGGAGAATGATGATGTTCTCCGGAAGCTCAACGAGGAGCTTGCTGAGGCGAACGCGAGACTTGAGAGCGCGAGCGCCGCCAAGTCGAATTTCCTTGCGAACATGTCCCATGAGATAAGGACACCGATAAATGCAGTTCTCGGAATGGACGAGATGATCCTGCGCGAATGCAAGGACAGGCAGATACTTGAATATGCCAATGACATAGACAGCGCGGGCCATCAGCTCCTGTCGCTCGTCAACGACATTCTTGATTTCTCCAAAATAGAATCCGGCAAGATGGAGCTTCATCCTGTGGAATACGAGCTTTTCTCAGTCATGAACGACTGCTATAACATGATCTTCATGAGGGCGAAGAGAAAGGATCTCGATTTTGTCATCGAGAACGATGAGAAAATCCCTGCGGTGCTTTACGGCGACGAGGTGAGGATACGTCAGATAATCATGAATCTTCTTACGAATGCCGTAAAATATACGAAAGACGGTTCTGTAAAGCTCAGCATCAGATACGAGAATAGGGACGACAGCAGCATCAATCTCATAATTTCGGTCAAGGATACGGGCATAGGCATTTCTGAGGAGAACAAGCAGTATCTGTTCGACTCGTTCAAGCGGATAGATGAGAGAACGAACCGGAACATTGAAGGAACCGGGCTCGGCCTCAGCATAACGAGAAGATTCACCGTGATGATGGGTGGAACAATAGATGTGGAGTCGAAGCTTTATGAAGGTTCGACGTTCACAGTCACTATTCCGCAGAAGGTCGCGGACAGAACTCCGATCGGACGCTTTGATGAGCGGCTGAACCGCAGGTCAGAGAACGCGGAGACCGAAAAGAAGAAATCTAAAGAGGAAAAGAAGGAAGCGTTCAAGGCACCGAGGGCAAGGATACTTGTTGTCGATGACGTGAAGATGAACCTGAACGTCGTAAAGCTCCTCCTCAAGAACACGGAGATTCAGATGGATCTTGCCGCAAGCGGCGACGAGTGCTTAAAGTATACTCTCGAAAAGCGTTACGACCTGATACTGATGGATCATATGATGCCTATAATGGACGGAATCCAGGCGCTTCACAGGATAAGAGAACAGGCAGACGGGCTGAACCTTGACACGCCGGTCGTGGCTCTTACCGCGAACGCTCTCGTCGGCGCCCAGGAGATGTACCTCGAGGAAGGTTTCGTATCATACATAAGCAAGCCTGTTAAAAGCACGGATCTTGAAGCTTGCCTGCTCCGGCTTCTGCCGGAAGACAAGATCATCAGGGAACAGCATGAAGATTGATGCATACAGAAAATACATATGGCTTGCGGTCAATATCATATCGGTCGCATTCCTCGGACTGCTGCTTCAGATCGGCGGCGCTTACATCGTAAACGCCGCTGTTAACTGCATAGAGGATGCGGCGTCTTCCGGACAGGCAGGCGCTCTGGCTGAGTCTGCGAGACAGTACGGCAGCTTCATGGAATCAATACGCTCGATAGAACCGAGGCAGTTCGTTCATGTGATCTTTGTTGCTCCGCTCGTCGAGGAAATAGTGTTCAGGCTCATTTTCCTGCGTGCCGGGAAGATGGTCATGCCGTTCTGGGCGGCCAATCTCGTGCAGGCCGTGCTTTTCGGCATATATCATACCGTGGCGATACAGCGCATTTACGGAGCGGTCATGGGACTTATAATAGGATGCGTATTTCATTACTGCCCGCTGATATACAGACTGGCATATGATAAAGAAGATCCGGGCGGCAGGTCTGAAGCCGCATCGGAAAAGAAAAGGCCGGGAATGCTCGATCTTCCCGACTGTCTCATTGGTGTCATGATAACTTTCTGGCTGCATGTCTGCATAAATGCTTCGGGACTTCTCATAGCCCCGCGCCTTTCCGCCGACATTCCCTATGCCGCGCAGTTCATAATAGGTACAGCATTCATGCTCGCCGCGGCGGCTGTCTGCATATTCCTGAGGCGTCAGGCAGGCGGAAGAAGCAGAAGCTGACTTGACGATTTTCACACAGTCTCAGCTATATAGCGGAATATCTCATCGGATACATCTATACCGGTCGCATCCCTCAGCGCGCGGAACTGCGCATTCGAGTTGACTTCGCACAGAACCGGCTCTCCCCCCTCACAAAACAGTATATCAACGCCTGCAAAATCAAGCCCTAGCGCTCTTGCAGCCGATACCGCAAGATCTTCCTGCTCTTTTGTAACGGAGCAGGCTTCGGCGCTGCCGCCGTTTGCGATATTGGAGCGGAAATCATCAGGATTCCTTCTTATCATCGCGGCCGCAACGCGGTTTCCGACGACATATGCGCGAAGGTCGCATCCGCTGCTTTCGCTTATGAATTCCTGAGCGATGCAGTCTTTTCCCTCTATGGATTTCAGGATCTTCCTGGCTTTTTTTCTGCTGTCGGCAAGATAAACCTGGCCGCCGTAGGAACCGAGACATTCCTTGATGACGTAAGGATAACCGAGCTTCTGCTCCAGGAACGATTCAAATGACAGATCGTCATAACCGACGGTATTGAACGTCATAGGAATCTTGAAGGTTTTCGGAACGCGGCATACACCTTTGAGCCTCTCGAAAGTCAGCGCCTTGCTGTCGCATGCCTCGATGGCATCCGCGCAGTTGAACAGGCGGTACCCCATTCTCTCGAGAGCGCGGGCAAGGAATACGTCCTTGTTCCAGAACAGAATGAAAGAGATATCCTGCAAGTCATCTTCATGCTCAGTGACTGCGATACCGCTTTCAAGGTCCACGAAGAACTGTGCGTTCGTCATGAGCGTAAGGTCTATGCCTGCCCTTCCGGCCGCGGCAAGGAGCATGTCATATGTCCCTTTGACCTGCTCTGTTTTCAGGAATGCATTTACGATAAGAATTCCTTTTTTCATCATAACGGTATTGTATACCATGTGATTTTCGCTTGCAATTATGCGGACGTTAATTTATAATTTTCAACAGTGCAGCGTTCGGAATGTGACAGAAATTCCGTATATGCTGCAGGTGAAAATGAGTACAGGGAGGAAAGTCAATGAGTGAATTTGACAACAACGGATTTGAGAACAATGAAGCAGCTGAGACTGTTGATAATCCGGAGATCATAGAAACAGTGGAGAATGCTGAGACAATAGAGCCGGAAGCGATTTCTCCGAGCGCTGCCGATCTAGAGGCAGAGTTTGAGAAGGTTCCGGAGCCTGAATTTACTGCACAGCCTGATTTCGGAACAGAGTCAGCTTATAGCAGCGAAACTCAGTACAGCACTGACGCTCAGAGCCAGTACGCTGCGCAGGAGAACGAAGGCGGATCTAAGGTGTTCGCGATCATCTCTCTTGTCTGCGGTATCGTGTCTGTTGTCTGTTGCTGCACGAGCTGGTTCGCGGTTATCGCAGCGGTTGCGGCAATAGTTCTCGGAATTCTTTCGATCAACAAGGAAGAGAATGCAAAGGGAATGGCCATAGCAGGCATTATCTGCGGAGGTGTCGGCCTTCTGATCGGTATAATCGTTCTTATAATGGCGGCCGCCGGATCTGCAGTGAGTCCTGATGTGTTACAGGAATATGTTGAAAAGCTTGAAGACCTGTAAGAGTGAACTTGGCAGCAATGACAAGGTCTTATATGAACTTGGTTTAGCGGCACTGGGCATCGGTATTGCGGCAGTGCTGCTTTACGTTTGTACTGGAATAAACGTGCTGAGGCTTAACTATCCGTGCGTATTCAATAAGGTTACGCATCTGTGCTGCCCCGGGTGCGGAGGCACGAGAGCGTTAAGGGCGCTGCTTCACGGCGAGATTCTGAAGAGCCTGTATGATTTTCCTCCGCTTCTTTACGGCATCGTTGTCTATGCTGTGTTCATGACGAGGTGTTTTCTCTACAGGCATTTCGGCGTAAAAAAATCACGGGACGGAGCAGTCAACGTGCATATCTATATTTTCATTGCGCTGGTTTTCGCGCAATGGGCGGTTAAGCTGGTTGCACAGCTGTGTTTTGGTTATTACTGGTTCTGAGGGATTATGTATCTTGCGGATAAATGGAAAGATTATGAAGTGATCGATACGAGCGGGGGAGAGAAGCTCGAGAGATGGGGAGATTACTATCTCGTGCGTCCCGATCCGCAGGTCATATGGAACACTCCGAAAGAGCACGTCAAGTGGAAGAAGTACGACGGATACTATCACCGTTCTAACAAGGGCGGCGGAGAATGGGAATCCCGGAATCTTCCGGACGAATGGACTATAGAATACGGAAATCTGAAGTTCTGCCTGAAGCCGTTCGCTTTCAAGCATACGGGGCTTTTCCCGGAGCAGGCGGCTAACTGGGACTGGTTTTCTTCTATTATAAGGGATGCGATCTCAAAGGAGCCCGGCAGGAGCGTGAACGTTCTTAACCTGTTCGCGTACACGGGCGGCGCAACATTATCGGCCGCGGCCGCCGGAGCGAAAGTCACTCATGT
>JAILNQ010000083.1 GCA_024691425.1 Lachnospiraceae bacterium | reverse complement strand
TTTCCGTTTCCAGACGTTCGTATCCCATGAACTTTTTAGGAAGGGCATCATATTCCTTCTGCAGTTCTTTTCCGATCTTCTTATAGTCCTTCCCCTTAAGCCACAGGCAGAATCCCGGGCCGAAATCATGATCCGTGCTTACTCCGTCATCGAATCCGAAACATTCGCTGCCCTCTCCCACAAGGCCGGCCGCTATCCTGTCTTCATAGTCCGGAAACTTTTCATGTATCATCGGCTTCCCGTATTCCATATAGTAACGCCTTGCAAGCTCGAGTCCGCTTATCCGCTGAGGATCCTGCGATTTTGCGCTTTCTTCAGCTTCAAGCTTTGCGCGGGCATTTTCCATGTTCTGCCTCGTTATCTCATAAGCCCGTGAAGTTCCGACGCACTTTTTTATTTCTTCCGATGCCTTTTCATAGAATCCGGCGGAAAGTTTGTATTCCTTTTTCAGATATTTTATCTCCCCCATGGCCGACAGCGCGGCGCTGTAATGATAGTCGGGCTCTTCATCGGCCTCGAAAAGAGCAAATGATCTTTCAAGATGTTCCTCTGCTTCATCGAGTCTTCCGAGTTTTATGAGCGTCGCGGCCAGATTCGCATACGTCGTTGCCTGCTCTATACGGCACTCCGGGAAAAGAAGAGATATGCCGAGCGCCCGCTCGAGACAGTCTGCCGCGCTCTCGAAATCTCCAATTTCCTGAAAGAGCAGGCTCATGTTGTTAAGAAGCGAAGCATACAGCATCGAGTCAGGTTCGACGTTCGCATCATAATATGTTTTCACTTCCTGATACAGAGCATTCGACTCTTTGAGAAGTCCCGCGGCACGGTAAGCATTCGCGACATTTAAGAGCGACGTCGCATGAGCCATGGAATTCTTAAGGCTGCTTCCCTCAAGAATAGCCAGCAGCTTTTCAGCAAAAACCTTCATCTTGTCGAACTCGCTCGTCTCGCGGTAATGTCCGATAAGCTCGTTCAGCAGCTGTATCATCGCGTTCTCGTCACTGGAACGCGCCGCCTCACCCAGCTTCTCAAGTATGAACTCCTCGACTTTCTGCCCGGCATTTGCGGTATAGAGCCTGTCTATTTCCGCAAATATCTCATCCATATTCATCAGCTGTCCTCCGTATCATTCATGATCCATCATCCATTTCATGCATCCGCATGAAATCTGCCTTCTGTGACCAAAAAAGCGCAGGCCGGAACCTGCGCTTTTTCTAGAATTCGTTAAAGGATTCCTTTATTCTATTTTACAGATATTTCTTCAGTGCGTCTACCTTATTGAGAGCTTCCCAAGGAAGATCAAGGTCGTTGCGTCCGAAATGACCGTATGCAGCCGTCTGCTTGTAGATAGGGCGGCGCAGGTCGAGCATCTTAATGATGCCTGCGGGACGGAGATCGAAGTTCTCCCTTACGATCGAAACGAGCTTCTCATCAGAAAGCTTGCCTGTACCGAACGTATCGATCATGATCGATGTAGGCTGAGCTACGCCGATAGCGTATGAAAGCTGAATCTCGCACTTGTCGGCAAGACCTGCCGCAACGATGTTCTTTGCAACATATCTTGCTGCATATGCAGCAGAACGGTCAACCTTCGTGCAGTCCTTTCCTGAGAAAGCACCGCCGCCGTGACGTGCATATCCGCCGTATGTATCAACGATGATCTTGCGGCCTGTAAGACCTGCATCCCCGTGAGGTCCGCCGATTACGAAACGGCCTGTAGGGTTTATGAAGAACTTCGTGTTGTCATCGATGAGCTCCTTCGGAAGTACCGGATCGAAAACGTATTTCTTTATATCTTCGTGGATCTGCTCCTGCGTTACATCATCATCATGCTGGGTTGAAAGCACTACTGCCTCAAGACGGAGCGGCTTGCCGTTCTCATCATATTCAACTGAAACCTGGCTCTTTCCGTCGGGACGGAGATACTTAAGTGTTCCGTCTTTGCGCACCTTCGTAAGCTGACGTGCGATCTTGTGAGCAAGTGAGATAGGATAAGGCATGTACTCTTCAGTTTCGTTTGTTGCAAATCCGAACATCATTCCCTGATCTCCGGCACCTGTGTCAAGATCATCCTTAAGGTCACCCTTCTTCGCTTCAAGAGCTTTGTCAACACCCATAGCGATATCGGCTGACTGCTCATCGATCGCAACAAGAACTGCACATGTGTTTCCGTCAAATCCGTATTCGCTCTTTGTGTATCCGATCTCTTTTACGGTGTCTCTTACGACCTTCTGCATATCGACATATGCGTTCGTCGTGATCTCGCCCGTAATGAGAACGAAGCCTGTGCAGCAAGCTGTTTCGCAGGCAACCCTGCTCATCGGATCCTGCTCCATGCATGCGTCAAGGATCGCATCTGAAATGGCGTCGCAGACTTTATCCGGATGCCCTTCGGTAACTGATTCAGAAGTAAATAAGTACTTTTCCATTTAATATCTCCTTTCTTCTGGAAAATAAAAGACCGCTCATCATAGGAATAAGCGGACTAAAATGACATTTTTAATCCTCTTATTGTTCGATTGCTCGCTCAGGTTGGCACCTTCCTATCGGGGTTGCCGTGGCTTCACAGATCCTATGTATCTCCACCACTCTGAATAAGAGAACTTTTATTCGGTTCACATATAGGATAAACCAGCTTGTGATTTTCGTCAATACAAAAAAATATTCATATCTTCATATCCCATGTAAGCTATGGTAAACTACCCGTATATCAGGCAATTTCAGGAGGTCATGAATGGGAACTTTTGCATCGATAGAAGAAGCGCGTGAGCATTTTAAGAAGGACAGGTTCGCCACAGACGCGGGCATGCAGATAGATGAGATGTCAGAGGACGGATGCGTATGCAGCGTCATCCTTTCGGACGGACATAAGAATGCGTACGGCGGGATCATGGGCGGTGTGATTTTCACTTTAGCGGATCTTGCCCTGGCAGTTACGGCCAATCAGATACACAGCCTTTCGGTTGCATCTCAGGTGAGCATCAACTACCTTTCCGCCCCTAAAGGTTCAAAGCTCATTGCACGGGCCCGCTGCATAAAGAACGGAAAGACTACGACCGTGATAAACGTGGATGTTGCTGATGATACAGGCAGGGATGTTGCCGTTTTCATCGGAACGGCATTCAAGCTATAGAAGTATCTTATCCACAACTTCCCTGATAACGCCCTCTCCGCCTTTTGCGGCGGTTATATATTCTGCGGCCGCCTTGACAGAAGGTGCGGCATCCGCAGGACAGCATCCGAGTCCTGCGAGTTTTATCGCTTCAATATCCGCTAGATCATCCCCGATATAGACAACTTCTTCCGGTTTGATCTTGTATGTGGCACAGAGCCTGTTAATACATGCCGCCTTATCTGTGCATCCGGGAGCGAGCACGTCGATCTTCAGTTTTTCACAGCGCCGCTTATTGAGCGCAACGTCCTCGCCGGTTATTACTCCCGTGATTATACCGTTTTCTCTGCAGAGCCTGAATCCGACGCCGTCTTTTGTATTGAACTTCTTGAGCTCATCTCCCTTTTCAGAATAATACATTCCGGCATCAGTCATGCATCCGTCGCAGTCTGTCAGGAGCATTTTATACTTGCATCCTGGTTTTTTCTCATTCTTTTCATCATCCGCTTCAGAGCTTACCGTTTTATTCTCTTCTTCCCTCTTTGCCATAAGGGATTCAGTAACTGTCCAGTCTGAAGGCTCATCTATCTCAAAATATGTATCCTCGCTCATGAGCGATACCCTGATGTTCCCGCTTATCCTGTTACCTGTTGCGAGCAGGTCTTTCCTCGATGTGATATAAAATGCCCCGTTTTCAACGTAATACTCTTCAAAATCCTGGCGTCTGGGTCTTGCATATACATCATAATTCGAAGGTTCGGCATTCCCATTATCATCTATTGTCCATATGAAACGCTTCTGAGGCACAACGGAAAGAACGCTGTCGGTACCGCTGGCATTGAACGCAATGAATCCGTTGTCGAGATCCGCTCCGGTAATGAGCGGTGAAGTCGCCTGGATAAGAACGATATTGTCGAACCGGCGGTTCTTCGCGAACTCGAGCATAGCAGACTCTGTCGATGCTGTATCTCCTGCTGATTCAGCGGAACGGTCTATAACATTCACCTTTTTGAATCTTACAGGCTCTGCGGCGCAGAACTTCTCAACGCAAGATCTGATCGAATCGCTGTCGGTCGCGATGAAAACCTTATCAATGCTCGCACAGTCGCATGCAGCGGCAGCCGCCCAGTATACGAGAGGCCGGCCGTGTATTTCTTTGATGTTTTTTAAGGGAATGGATTTACTTCCGCCCCTGACCGGAATAAAGGCAACGTTCATAAATTATCTCTTCCTGTATTTTAATTTATCCCTCTGAACCTTCTCTATCGGAAGTATTTCCTCGGATTTGTAAGTAAGCGCGGCCTTTGTATTCTCAAGATTCCTCTTGAGCCTCCTGATTCCGTCAGGCTCGAGTGACGCCGCATGGTCCGTACCTTTAAGCGTACGGTCAAGGGTATAATGGCGTTCAAAAACAGATGCGCCCAATGTATAAGCCGCAACATCTATTGCGATTCCGAGATGGTGTCCGGAAAAACCTATAGCCTTCACTCTGTTCTCGTATGCCTCGCGCATCCTTGTGATCTCAAGAAGGCACACATCATTAAAAGGAACCGGATAGCCGGAGGTGCAGTTGAACAGGACAAGATCTTTTGCGCGTCCCTTTTCCTCGAAGAACTTAACGATCTTCTCTTCCTCTTCACGCGTGGTCATTCCGAAAGACAGCTGTATCTCGCCGCCATAGTTATCACAGATGTATCCGAGCATATCGAAGTTCGTATTGCATGCGCTCGGTATCTTAATGAAGACTGGATCGAGTGACACTATCTCTTTAGCGCTCGTCATGTCCCATACCGATGTAGAATACGTGATTCCTGATTCCTCGCACCATTTCTTGAGCTGACGGTGCTGATCAAGATCGAACTCTAAAAATTCCCTGTGGGCACCGTAAGTATCCCCGTATGAATTGTAAGGAACCGGATGCGGGGCATTGTACTGTTCCTCCGTCAGAAGCTCCTTCGGGCAGCGCTTCTGAAACTTAATGGCATCTGCCTTGCAGAACATCGCCGCAGTGACTATAAGTTCATGCGCGACATCCATGCTTCCCATATGATTGCATCCCGCTTCAGCTATAACGTAAGGTTCTTTGTATTCCATTACATCCCTCCCGATTATATTTCGATCCTCTCAGTCATCAGTCTTTTCAGATAAAGAAAAAACATCGATCGATAGGAAATCTACACTAGCCAGAACTCCTGTCTCAAAGGCAGTCCATTCTTTTCAAGTTCTGCGTAAAGATCTATTATTTCCGCGTTCAGAGATCTTTTCTGTAATTCCTCTTTAATCTCATTTCCATACACGTATGAAGATACTATGATAGCATCTGCCATGTTCTCAGCAAGCTCATCATAAGTTAATAACGGTATACCGCCAAAATCATACTTATGCTCCTTTGCGGCAATGAAACAGATTTCTTTTTCTCCGGCCAGCAGTTCAAGCAGTTTTAATGTATGTAACCCTCCTCCGGCCAGCGCCGTTCTTTTCCCTTTAGTAACACGGAGGATAAATTGTTTTATAATGTATGTCTGCAGATCTGAACACTTTTTTTCAAGTATCTGTTCTCTTGTGATGCAGGACTGTTCAAGCTGAACGATCTTATCTATTTTGTCATAGATCCACATCACGCTGTCATTCAGCAGCGCCACTTCACCTTTCAGTTTATCAAATCTGAGGTCCTTGGTCGTGTTCAGCAGATAAAAATTCTGATAGTCATTGGATTTCGGAAATCCCAGTCCTTCTATGATGCCTTTTACTCTTTCGAAATAGGCATCATTCATCTTTTCCGCTTCTTCCATTATCCCGCTGTATACCGCAGCTCTTTCAAAGGCACGGTCGATCATTTTGACCGAAAGTTCCATATTATCCGGTGATACAGCCACAAACTCCGGCATATATTTAAATGAGTCGAATTTCGAGCTGAATCTGTTTGCAACTATCGCCTTTCTTTCAAGCAAAGATGCCCAATAAGCGCAGTGGTATGAGTTAGTCACGATCGCTTCCGAATCCAGGATAAAATCGTTGATCCTCGATATACTCTCATTATTGCTTATGGATTCAAACGGCAGGCTGCTTATCTCAGGCATGCTGCGGTGATATATGACCCCGATTTTTCGTATCGGTTTTCTTTCTATGTCAAAACGTAAAGCCTTTACCGTCGGGCACGGTAAATACTCTATCCCTGACGGATGCTCATAATCACGTATCGAGACCATCTCAAAGCGCTTCATATCTATCGGTGTAAAATCCTCATCAGCCTTGAGTCTCTCATTATGGGTATTGAATCCGCAACTCCATGCGATCACATGATCGCAGACTTCTAAAACACTGTTGATCGATAGGTTAAACGGTTCAAGAACATTAAATAATCCCCCGCCTCCCAAAATGACCACATCATCTTTTTGAATCTCATTAAGATCAACAGACCCTATATCGTGGCGGAGTATGTTAAAATCTTTAAAATACCCGTAATAGTATTCAATGGGACTGCAGTTCCAGTCCCCGACATTTTCATGATCTATCCTGTTGATAAAGTGGATTTTTCTGACATCTCTCATCTTTCTGTATCCTTATGTGATTCAGCACGGTTCAGAATATACCGAGAATAATTCTGTAACGCCGTCACTCAGCAGCTCATACAGCCTTGTCATAAGATCTTTATTGTGCGTGCTGTCCGCCACAACGACACATTTGGGTTTATCCGCGAGAGACCTTATATACTTCGTAACTTCCTCAGGTGATTTAGCATCAGAATAGAAAAAGCCTTTTATCTGCTCCACGCTCTCAAGTCTCTGAACGATCGCGTCGAGTTCCTTTGCAGTTCCATACAGCAGTACTTCGCCTTTATTATATATCGATATCTTATCAGTAGTCCTCGCGATCAGGAGCATTCGCAGATCTCCGCCTGCCTCTTCCAGCCTTCGGAGATATTTCATCGTATCATCATATGAATTCTTCTTTTGATCTGCCGGGCTTCCTTTTCTGAAAAGACTGTTGATCAGCTCATTCGCGAAAATGCACTCAAATCCGTATTTCTCCATAACCGAGCACAAAGAATCTTTCGTGAAATTATAAATATGGGCGTTCTGCAGAAGGCGAAGAAGATCGGCATTATAAGCTCCGAAAGTCAGTGCCTTTACACCTGGCACTGCAATGAACAGGCATCCGTCCGGATTCAGCATTCTATCAATAATACCGATTTCCCTGCCTGCATCCGTGAAATGCTCAAGCACATGGTTAAGAACAATTATGTCGAATTTCTTTCCTTCTTTTTCAAAAGACGCCGCATCCGTACAGATCAGATTGAGCCCTTTGCTTTTTCCGAATTCCACATATCTGTGCGACAGATCTATTCCGCATGCATCATATCCGGCTTCTGCGAATGCTGCAACGTTCCTTCCGTCTGCACACCCGATCTCAAGAACAGTCCCGGATTCTTTCCCGCTATGTCTTCTGATGAAAGAAATTATTGATTCTGCAGCTTTTTTTCTTTCTAAGAACACTTCTTCAGACGGATTTTCTTCCGCCCTGTAAATGAAAGGATATTCGTTATCATAGAATGAATTGTTGCTGTCATCCTCAAGACAGGGGTTTGTCATGATAAGACCGCAGTTCCGGCATATCACAGTATCCATAGAGATGCCGTACCTGTCCTTTTTGGCTATGACTTCAAGATCATTGCTCCCGCATTCACAGGAACGTTTTCTGAACTTATACTCCCCGCTTCTGCATTTATCCTCAAATATCCCGATATACTTCTTCTGGATCTCAGTCAATCCCAGTATCGGTTCTCCATCAGCTGCAAATCTGTCACTTATCAGAGGCATTGTCTTCCTCCTCGCCAAAATCATGTCTTATAATATCCATATACGGCTCGAGCTCGGTTATCGCCGTATCCATATCGCCAAGATACCGTTCTCCCATGTCACATACAGTAAGCAGTTCCTGTTTCTCGTCATTTTCAAGCTTATTCACCTTATTCAGCAGTTCTGTGGATTTGCCCTGAAGCTGAACGTGGACATATTCTATGACCGGACTGTTCTCGATCCTTTTTGTCTGTTTTTTCGTGTTATCATACAACTTTTTCATCCGGGAACTATGATAGTCATTCCTCTGTACAAGACGTCTCATTGAAGAATAATCCACCATTGTTGCCCTGATGATCCCGCGAAGCTCTTTTAACTGTCCCGGTATCTTTTTAATTGATTCTCTGTATTTTTCCTTCGCTTCATCATCAAGAAGCGGCTCTGCACGCTTAATTATTTCTGAAAAATCAAACTCCGCAGTACAGTATTCCTCAATAGCCTGCCTGAGGGGGATTATCTTCGTTCCCTCAATCCTTATGCCGCCTTCTGTGGCATCGATCACTTCAAGCTCTTTATCTGCATTTATTCTCGACTCAAACCACTCTTTATACAGCAGAAACTCAGACGAGGTTCGTATCGGATCACCATTGATATCAACATCCATGACCACATGCTCAAGTTCGTCAATATCTGTCTTCTTTGCACCCCTTACTGTAACCGACGAATGAGTCTTGTCACCTGTATATGCCAGATCCTGTCCGACAAGAATGATCCTCTTGCAATGAAATGCCCTTGCGATCGCAAAACAGCCGTTTGCAACGGATCCGCCCGAATCAAGTTTCTTCAATCCGTGTCCTAATGACGATAAAATTCCGTTTAAATGATCGGAATAGTCATTAGTGAAGAATTTCATGCCGGTATGAAGGTGGAGGAACTCCGTACCTCCCCTTGGTGTGCACACTATCGGAACTCTTCTCGAATCTTCCTGCGAAAGATATCTGGCATCTTTTTTTCCGTCCAGTATGGCGGTAATATCCGGAACAATTCCCGCAAGCGACAACGGTTTCAGGGCGGTATCGGTAGAAATAATGATGCTTTTCCCCTTTGCTTCAGCAAGTTCTTTTATGTTTTTATCGAGCGACGGTCCGGCAGCCACTACAATAGCGGTAATATCATCCGGCATAAGATCTGCAAGCTTCTCAAAATCGTATGACTTCTCTATGAGAGACATATTGCTTATAGCATTCTTGCAGAAGAAAGCTCCGAAATTATCATTAACTGTCTGATTTGCGGCCGCAAAAGCCTGAACTCTCCCCAGGCCCTCCGCATATGCCTTGACATCTTCGGGAAAAAGCTGAGGATAATTCGGATAATATGAAAGGGCATATGAAGAAATATCCGTATAATCAAAAATACTCTCATATACGGATTTAACATAATTTCCGATCAGCACCGGCCAAAAGACAAATCTGACTCTTGTATCCGTAAAAATGTCGCATAGATCAAAATTCTCCAGTGCAGTCCTGAAAATCTTATATGATGGTTCATGCACGACGATTTTGCAGTCATTTCTTGCCGATTGCAGAAACTTGCGTACAAATTCCCCATTTCCCAGTCCGTACATATATAGTTTGGAATTAAGATCCCAGCTTTCTTTAAGACCCGAAAACCACAGATCCATCATGGGGCCATTGTCATAAAGGCTATCCAGCTGATAGGTTTTGTCACCCTTCTGTATCGCAAGCACTTTCTTTCCGGCAATATCAGTTACGTATGGAGTGATATCCTGCTCCTCTTCTATGATAACTATATCGGAAAGAGGTTTTTCCACACATTTCGCTATATTTTCATATTGCTTGCGTAAAGCCGAAATATTCTTTTCAAACAGTGAATCTGGCATCACACTAACCCTCTCTTGACAAGAGTATCTCTGAATTCAATGAGATTTGCCCGAGTCTCGTTATACAGTACATCGGCTATCTCAAAACTGTCATCCTTCTCAAGACACTTTATTATCCTCTCAAGCTGTCCCGGCCAGTACAGAGCATCCTCTCGAAGATCCTCCATTTCGGGCTTATTATAGAAGCTGATAATTACGGGAAGCAGCGCCATCATACTGTTGACGATATCCCGAGCGCTCTCCCCGAATTCTTTTGTCTCGTATTTAAAAAGCTGAGAAACACTTTTTTGTATTTTATCTATCAATTCGTTCATAGGTTCATTATATTCCATTTACATACAAATACAAAGCATTTTTGCACATTGAAAAGAGGCCGGATAACCGACCTCTTTTCTATAGTAGCGACCTGTTGTCTGTTTGACTGTTAGGAAGCTATTAGCCGAGCAGTGACAGAACATTCTGTGTAGACTGGTTAGCCTGTGCAAGCATTGCTGTACCTGCCTGAGCGAGAATGTTGTTCTTCGTGTACTCAACCATGGTCTTAGCCATATCTGTGTCACGAATCTGGCTCTCTGCTGCTGTCGTGTTCTCAACGACATTGTCAAGGTTAGCAATCGTGTGCTCAAGTCTGTTCTGAACAGCACCAAGGTCAGATCTCTGAGCGGATACTCTTGCGATAGCCATTGTGATCTTCGAGATAGCCTTCTTGGCATTCTCTTCTGTTGATACGCTGATGCCATCGGTTGCATCACCTGCTTTAACTCCAAGCTCAGTAGCGTTCATAGCTGAGATCTTGATCGTGATCCTCTGAGCATCAACGTTAGCTGTTCCAACCTGGAGAGCTTTTCCAGCTGAGAACGAACCATTGAGAAGGTTCAGGGTGTTGAACTGAGTTGACTGTGCTACACGGCTGATCTCTGAAGAAAGTGCTGAAACTTCCTTTTCGATTGCAAGACGGTCAGCGGAAGTGTTGGTTCCGTTAGCTGCCTTAACTGCCAGCTCGTTCATTCTCTGAAGCATTGAGTGAACTTCTGCAAGTGCACCTTCAGCTGTCTGTACGCAGGAGATACCGTCCTGTGCGTTTGATGAAGCCTGTGTAAGACCTCTGATCTGGCTTCTCATCTTCTCACTTATTGTAAGGCCTGCTGCATCGTCTGCTGCACGGTTAACTTTATAACCGGATGAAAGCTTCTCTGTAACTTTCTTCTGGGAATCTGTTGTGATCCCTAATGTTCTGTTGGCATTCATTGCCTGCATATTGTGCTGTACTACCATAACCTTTTCCTCCTTGAATGAATCCGGCGCCTAGCGCCACGATTAGTTCCTTTACTTGTTATGTATATCGGACTGGTTACATAAAACTTAACCCCTATTTTTAAAAAAATTGAAAAAAACTTAAAAAGCTGTCAAACCGGTGCAT
>JAILNQ010000012.1 GCA_024691425.1 Lachnospiraceae bacterium | reverse complement strand
GCTTCCTGGTCTCCTTCATGGAAGAACACGCAGATCGTCCGCTACATTGCCATCGAAGATCCTGCCCTCAAGGAGAGAATCGCGAAGGAATGTACGACAGGTTTCACTTATAATGCAGGCACGATGGAATCCGCTCCGATGCTCATAGCCGTAACCGTCATAAAAGGAAGATGCGGTTTCGAAAAGGACGGTTCATACACGACCAACCGCAAGGACACGTGGCAGATGTTTGATGCGGGAATCGCTTCACAGACGTTCTGCCTCGCGGCACATGAGTACGGACTCGGCACCGTTATAATGGGAATATTCGATGATACGCTTCCGGGCGTGCTCGAAATCCCCGACGACCGTGAGCTCGTCAACATCATCTGCATCGGCCATTCCGCCGAGGCGCCTGAAATGCCCAAGAGGAAACCGGTATCGGACCTTCTTTCTTACAAATGATCTTTAGAGTTCCCTTTTCAGGGAACTCTTTTTTTATATGCTGGTAGGGGCGAGCGTCCTTATATATGTTGTTAGGAGGAGACTTTTATGAGACATCTTATGAGCCCCATGGATTTTTCCGTGGAAGAACTTGAAAACCTTATGGACCTTGCGGAGGACATCCAGAACGTTCCCGCGAAATATGCCCATAAGTGCGACGGCAGGATACTGGCCACATGCTTCTATGAGCCGTCCACGAGGACGCGGCTTTCGTTCGAATCAGCGATGCTGCGTCTGGGAGGCAAAGTGCTGGGATTCGCCACGGCGGATTCATCGAGCGCCGCGAAAGGCGAGAGCGTGTCCGACACGATAAGGATCATATCGAGCTATGCGGACATATGCGCCATGCGTCATCCGAAAGAAGGCGCACCGATGGTTGCCGCATCGAAGTCGTGGATCCCGGTCATAAACGCAGGCGACGGAGGCCATCAGCATCCCACGCAGACGCTTACCGACCTGATGACGATACGTTCGCTGAAGGGCAGCCTTTCAGACATGACGATAGGGCTGTGCGGCGACCTCAAGTTCGGCCGGACCGTGCACTCTCTAATCAATGCGCTGATAAGATATGAGAATGTCTCATTCGTCTTCATCTCCCCGCCCGAACTCCGGATACCCGATTACATAAGAGAAGATGTCCTCATAAAAAACAACATCCCGTTCAAGGAAGTCATAAAACTCGACGATGTAATGCCAGAGCTCGACATACTCTACATGACAAGAGTTCAGCGCGAAAGATTCTTCAACGAAGAGGATTACGTACGACTCAAAGATTTTTACATTCTCAACAAAGAAAAGATGTCGCTCGCCAAAAAAGACATGATGGTGCTGCATCCCCTGCCTAGGGTCAACGAGATATCGGTCGAAGTGGATGATGATGAGCGTGCCATGTACTTCAAGCAGGTACGGTACGGAATGTTCATCCGTATGGCACTGATACTGACACTGCTGGAACTTGTATAGGCCGGAGCAGGCACCTTTGCATCCCGAAATGCAATAAAACCCGAGATACCAAAATCACAACAAACCTCTGGAAAAAAGGAGAATACACATGTTAAACGTTGGAAAGATAGAAGAAGGATTTGTTCTCGATCATATGAATGCCGGCGAAAGCCTGCGGATATACCATGATCTTAAGCTTGACGAGCTCGACTGCACCGTTGCCATGATCATGAACGCAAAGAGTGAGAAAATGGGCAAAAAAGACATACTGAAAGTCGAATGCCCCATAGACATGCTCGATCTTGACGTGCTCGGATTCATCGACCATAAGATAACCGTGAACGTCATAAAAGACGGCGAGATCGTTGAAAAGAAACGGCTCTACCTGCCCAAAGAGATAAAGAACGTCATCAAGTGCAAGAACCCGCGGTGCATCACGAGCATCGAGCAGGAGCTCGACCATATATTCGTCCTCACGGATCCTGCAAACGAGACATACCGCTGCAAGTACTGCGAGGAAACTTACTCCCGTATCTGACCGTTTCCGTATACTTTGTACTTGTATGATGTCAGTTCCGGAAGGCCCATCGGACCGCGCGCATGAAGCTTCTGCGTGCTGATCCCTATCTCGGCGCCGAAGCCGAATTCAAACCCGTCCGTGAACCTTGTGCTCGCATTGTGGTATACGCAGGCGCTGTCAACGCCGTTTAAGAAACGCTCTGCATTGCCCGCATCTTCCGTGATTATCGCCTCGGAATGATGCGTTGTATATCTGTTTATATGCTCTATCGCCTCGTCGACGCCAGAGACGACCTGGAGCGATATCACCGGTCCGAGGAACTCCGCCGCGAAGTCTTCCTCCGTGGCCGTTTTCATTTCCTGCGACATATCCGGAACGATCGAAAATACTTTCTGCCCGGCCCTTATCTCTATGTCTTTTGCCTTAAGGCTCCTGCATATGGCAGGTATGGCCTTTTCGGCTATCTTCTCGTGCACGAGGAGCGATTCGCATGCGTTGCAAACTCCCATCCTCTGAGTCTTGGCATTGAATATTATGTTAACTGCCATATCGATATCCGCCGTTTCGTCGACGAAAATATGGCAGTTGCCGGTACCTGTTTCTATGACCGGAATCGTAGCCGTCTCAACGACATTCCTTATAAGTCCGGCACCTCCGCGGGGTATCAGAAGATCGATGTATTTATCGAGCCTCATCATTTCCGCTGCGGTCTGTCTTGATGTGTCTGTGACAAGCTGAACCGCATCGGGAGTTATGTTAACCTCTTCAAGAGCCTTCCTGATAGCAGAAACTATCGCACTGTTCGAATCGATCGCATCGCTTCCTCCGCGCAGCAGCACTGCATTTCCTGTCTTGAAACAGAGCGAGAATGCATCAGAAGTGACGTTAGGACGCGATTCATATATGATCCCGATGACCCCCATCGGCACCCTGATTTTCTCTATAACAAGGCCGTTAGGCCGCTCGGTCTTTGAAAGCACTTCTCCTATCGGATCGTCGAGATCACAGACCTGCCTTATCGAAAGAGCCATGTCGCTTATGCGCTTCTCGTTCAGCATCAGACGGTCGAGCATCGCAGGCGATGTGCCTGCCGCTTCTGCCCTTGCAATATCTTTCTTATTCTCGGCAAGGATCGCCGCGCACTCCTTCTCGAGCGCATCCGCCGCCGCAAGAAGCCCCCGGTTCTTTTCCTCGGTTGTAAGTCCCTGCAGAGTATATGCGGCATTCTTTGCGAGCATGCCAGCTTTTTCGAGGTTAAAAACACTTCCCGTGCTCATTCTTCCTTCTCCTCGCCGTCTTCATCCGTTTTTATCACGAGCCTCTCAGGCAGGTATCTTCTCAGCATCTGGCATATCGACTGTTCCGTTATAGGCTTCGATATGAAATCCGTGAATCCCTGACGGAGGTAGTAATCCCTTGCATCGCCCATTGCGTTCGCCGTGAGCATTATTATCGGTGAATCCTGACACTTGTGGTCCATCATCTGCATCTTATGCAGCGTCTCGACGCCGTCCATTCCCGGCATCCTGTGGTCGAGGAATATGACATCGAAATGCTCGCGGAGCACGTAGTCAAGACACTCATCACCGCTTATTCCTGTCGTTATCTGAGCCTTCGTATCGCGAAGGAGCGCTTTTGCGACTATGAGGTTCGTCTTGCTGTCATCGATTATGAGCACGCGCGCCTCGGGTGCCTCATATCCGACTCCGACATGCCTCTTCACTACATCCTGCTGTTTGAGCTCACCTACTGTCTCGCCGTTCTTCGAGCGCACGAACTGAGGTATGATGACAGTGAACGCCGAGCCCTTGCCGTATTCAGAATATACCTTTATCTCGCCGCCCATAATGTCGACGAGCCTCTTCGTAATGTTCATGCCGAGTCCTGTTCCCTCAACGGAACGGTTGAGCCTCTCATCAAGCCGCACGAAAAGCTCGAATACCTTGTCGATCTCTTCTTTCCTGATCCCTATTCCGGTATCCTCGACGGAGAAAATCAGATTGCCCTTCTCCTCGGACAGTTTTTCGAAGCGTGCTCTGAACGTTACGCTTCCTTCACGCGTGTACTTGAACGCATTGGACAGTATGTTCGTCGCTATCTGGCGTATCCTCAGCGGATCTCCGTAAAGAGCGAGCGGAATGTTGCCCGCAATGTCAGTCCTGAATTCTATGTTTTTCTCATCGCCCTTATGCTCGAACACCATGATTATGTCGCGGAAGAATTCGTCTACCCTGTATTCTGAATTCGAAAGCGTGATCATTCCCGACTCGATCTTTGAGAAATCAAGAATACCGTTTATGAGGCTTAAAAGCTGGTCAGCCGCATTGTGTATGTTGTCCACATAACCGAGAAGCTTAGGCTCATCATAATCCCTCATGATGACTTCGCTCATTCCCTGGACGACGCTTATCGGCGTCCTGATCTCATGCGACACGTTCGCGAGAAAATCTGATTTTGCCTGGTTCGCGGAATCCGCAGCGATCCTCAGCTCGCTCATCTTTTCAAGCTGCAGCTTGGAATCCGTTATGTCGAAGAACAGTATCGTATAGCCGATGAAATTCGAGCTTATGCCGCTTCTGGCATAAAGCTCATTGATATGTACCTTGTAGAATCTCCCGTCGATCTCAACCTCATCCTTGTCCGGCCTGTCGAAAAGAGCATAGAATTCCTTGCTGTCGACAAGCTCTCCGTAAGGTGTCCTAGCAAGCTCAGGGAACAGGCTTATCGCCGCCGTGTTGGCTTCCTGGAAACCTCTCCTGTAATCGAGCACGACAATGGCATTATCAAGATCCATGAGTATGTTTTCGTGAGCCGTTTCAACAACATCGAAAACACGCCTGAATATGAGGTTCGCACAGAATATGAGAATACCGACGGCTCCGCCTAAAGGAGCGGGATCATATCCGTCGATCATGTTGCAGACGCCCGCGATGTAGAACACGAGCGGCGCCGCATTGCTGACAATGAGCAGACGGTAGTTCTTCTTCATGTTAGGATCGGTCGTACGGAGAGCGAAAACCGCAGCGACCACTAGTCCCGCGATGAGCTCCGAATAGATCGTCACCATGAATATGATGTACAGGAATCCCCTGCCGAGGACAACGTGAGGGAACACTCCGGTCGTAACGAATTCAACGCTTCTGTAGTAGATGGGAAGGTATTCGTAGCACCAGACGCTGACGAGCACCGCGATATCGATAGAAAGCACCGTCACCTTGACCCATGTGAACATCCTGACCCTGCAGTAGCGGAACACGAACAGCATCGACATTGTCGCTATGAACGACGTTCCGATATATTCAAGCCTGATCGCGACCATCACCTCATCAAGGTTTCGGCTCATCATCTCGAGCAGATATCCGGCGTTCTGCAGAAAGACGCAAAGACACCCGACCAGTATCAGCTTCGTAACTTCTGTTCCTTTCTGAACAAGAAGCACGGCTGCGCAGGCCAGGCTGAAAATCACTGCTATGATCTGTAATGTTAAGAGGGCACTGTACATCTTTTCTGCTCTTTCCGAGTTATGTAGTTTCTATGCTGCACAGAGCAGCCGGTAAGCCGGGTTCTGTACGGGAAATCCCGCGACAATCATCTATCTAGGATCGCCGTTACCGACGACCTCAAGCGACCTACCCGAAGCACGGCGGGCAACCGTATCGCTTCTTCTTGGTCTTGCTTCGGATGGGGTTTACACTGCCCCGCGTGTTACCACCCGGGCGG
>JAILNQ010000029.1 GCA_024691425.1 Lachnospiraceae bacterium | reverse complement strand
TCTTCCGACAGATCCGAAAAGTGTCTGGGAATACGAGGTGATGTTTCGGGATCTTGGGGCAAAATATCTGGTGGCCCGGGAATCTTTGATCAAAGAGTGCCTTGGCAGCAGGCTGTCCCATGAACTGAAAGAGTTTCTGCGGGTCGAAAAAGACTGGGATATGGACAGCCCCATGGTTCTTTACCGAAAAAGAAGAAAACGAAATTAACCTATTCGCCCGCTTCGATATAACCCTCCGGATCCACAAGGATGCCGTGAGAGATTCGTTCCACATAATCGAAGCCTGCCTCGTCAATGTCTGTCATGGCATTTGCGGCACTGGTCGGAATGATGCGGTAGCGCGGAGCCGAATTACCGGAAATGGTCACCTCCACACACCCTCCGCCTCCGGAGCCGATGCTTTTATTAAAGATAAAGTTTCCGAGACTGTAAAATACCGGCTTCCCCTGATAGATCTCCACAGGCTGCAGGCAGTGGCTGTGCATGCCGATGACTGCATCTGCTCCCGCGTCAATGAAGCGGTGGGCATCGTTGATCTGATAATCTGTAAGTTCAAGCGTTCTTTCAATTCCCCAGTGAACCATGACAAAGAGGAAATCCACTTCCTGCTTTGCATTCCCGATGGCCTGCAGAAGCTCCGCTTCATCATAAAAGCAGAATTCTCCCGGCTGGGAATTCATTACATTCCAGTCTACCGAAGGAATCACATGGCTGGAAGCCAGAAATCCGATTTTTCTTCCGTCCGGACAGCTCTTTATCACCAGCTTCGATGCCTCTTCCAGGGAATTTCCGGCGCCGGTATAATCGATATCCGCTTCTTCAAGAGTGGTGAACGTATCCTGCAGCGCGGTTTTTCCGTAATCCAGCACATGATTGTTTGCCAGGCCCGCAATGTCTATCCCCATATCCGTCAAAAGACTGACATAGGAGGGATCCACACGGAAGGTAAACTGCTTTTCCGGATTTTTCTCCCCGCGCAGAGAAAAGCAGAATTCATGATTGATCATCGTAATATCCGCATCATGAAGGATGCTTAAAAGCCGGTCGCTTACGACTCCGTTTACCCCGCCCGCATCGTATTTTGCCTGTACCGAGGTGCTGATTTCCACATCACCGGTAAAAACAAGCTTCGTGAAGCCGGAATTATCCGAAACGGTTTGTTCTTCCTCCGCAGATTCTACCGGGGAAGGAGCCTCGGCAGAAGAGGGGGATTGCAGAACCATCACGGGTTCGGAGACAGGAGAGGCCTCTGCGGCTGTCTCTGCTTTCTGTGTCGGAGCGGAGGAAATAGAAGCATCCGGCTGTTCATCTCCGGTAAAACGCTCCGGCCGAAAAAAGACAAACACCGCCGCCAGGGTAATAAAAACGATAATGGTACAAATTAACAAAACAATCGACTTTTTCATTTTTCTTTTTTCTCAAAAGAATCAATACCGCACTTTTCCATCACTCTTCCATATTCTTTTCAAAGACATTTAAATCAACAATCAGCGCAAACACATTCTCACAAACGCTGTAATAATTGCCTCGGAGCGGGTTCGCCGCTTCGTGGTCGAGTGGAGTAGAGGGGAGTCCCACCGGCGGCAAAGCCGCCTATCAGGCCGCGCTACGGCGCGGACGTGCCAAAGGGCACGTCCTCTCGGGCTACGCCCTCGGCCTTGCGGTTCGACTCCCCTATATATCCGACAAAAACAGGACCACTAAGGTCCTGTTTTGTCGGATGGACTTGGACACGAAGAGGTCGAACCCCCTACCCAAAAAAATCCGATCCTCCGGTATCCGTCATACTTGATAGTAAATCCGGCGGAACGTTCCTGGGGTCAACCTGTCCGTTCATCATTTCATCGATGGTTTTCCGCCCATCTAACAGGCTTTTCATATCTTCATACTTCAGAGTCCGCTTGTCTTCAGTATATGGGAACGTGATGGTCATTTCATCACCGTAAACATATATCTTATCAATAAGCAGTTCAAGCACATTATTTCTGTTCTCCGGCTTTGATACGTCCCCGATGAAACTGTGCAGGTATCGGAGTATCTCCTCCCGGCTTAGTTCGCACTTCTGGCGAAGTTTCTCGGCGTCGAGTTCTTCTTTCAGGAGATCGAGCTGGCTTTCAAGGTCACGCATCCTATCATTCATCTTTTTGGTATAGGCACCGTTCTCGATAGCCTCAACTATGTTATCGTACTTCTTTTCAGTATCCTTGATAGAGGCTTCAAGGGAAGCGATATAGGCTCCGCTGTCGCTATGCTCAGCCTTATAATAGTTATAACAGCGATCAGCAAGCATTATCTGCAAGGCAGAGTCGTTCACAAGGTCATTGAGGACATAGAGGACGATATCCTCAATAACATCTTTCCGCTTGTTTCCCATATTACAGAGTTTTTTCCTGTGATCGGAGCAATAGTAGTAATAACATTTGTATCCGTGTCTTGAGGTTCCTGAGACCCCCTGCATGGAAGCACCACACTCTCCGCAGAACAGTTTACCAGTGAGCCAGTAATCAGCAGTCGCATCCGGGACAAGTTTACGCTCTGCCTGTCCCCCGCCTCGTTTGTTCTTTGCAAGCTGAGCCTGAGCTTGTTCAAAGAGTTCATCAGATATGATCCTGGGCATACCATCCGAGATGATATGCTCTCCCCATCGGTATTCTCCTATATAGGAGCGGTTCTGAAGAATGGCTCGGATGGAGTTAATGGTGAAATCCTTTCCTCGGCTTGTTTTTATGCCGCTTCCGTTCAAGTCATCTACGATCTTCTTCATCGAGATCCCGGATGCATAATCCTTGAATATCTTTGTGACTACAGGAGCGGTCTGCTCGTCTATTTCGTATGTGCAGTCAGGCTTTCCCTTATAGCCAAGCGTTTTCCTGCCGTTATAGAGTCCTTTTTCGGCATTATAATTTAGTCCTCTCATAACGTTTTTGCGATGTTGAAGCAGGAAGGCCTGAGCCATGCCCTCATAAATGGATTCAAGCAGGACTTCCGTTGCTTCATCATCGTCCGGGATCGGTTCTGCAACATATACAATCTTGACTCCGTTATCGCGAAGTTGCTTCTTGGCGATGGTCGAGGTCACACGGTCACGGGAAAGCCTGTCAGTCTTCCATAAGACAAGATAGGCGGGACGCATCCTTTTGACTTCTGAGAGCATCAACAGGAATTCTGGACGGTCGTCTCTGCTCCCGGAGATGGCCTTGTCCGCATATTCCTTGATGATCTTCAGTTTGTTGCGTTCACAGTATTCCGCCGCCGCTTCTTTCTGCTGTTCAATGGATACTTCCCTTTGAGCATCAGATGAATAGCGGTAATAACAGATGGCGGAATTGCCAGGATTCTGCGTGAATGTCTTCAGTTTAGCCATTTGGACCGCTCCTTTCTGCTTTATGCGGATAATGGTATCACATGGGGTTCGACTTAGCAAGTATATTTTATCGGAACATTCAGTAAATATGTGCAGAAACAAGTTAATTTCATCTTGACTTTCAGAAATCAAGGGCGTATATTATAGGCAGATGAATATTTATCGCAGACGCGATACCGGAGCTTACTCTATTAGACCAGTATCCGGTAAAGATCCCTGAAGAAGCAGAAGGGACTGATAGCAGAAATGCTACCAGTCCCCTTTTTTATGTGAAAGGAGCAATTGATATGAGAAAGAACCCACATTCCTGTGAGCTGAAGGACAAAGAGATCCTGACCATCGAGGAAGGAGCCGCTCTGTTCGGCATCGGTCAGAATAAACTGAAGGCTATGCTTAACGAGCCGAGCTGCCCTTTTCGTCTCCTGAATGGTCGGAAACGGATGATTATGAAGGATCAATTCAAGGAATACTTGGCTAAGGTTCAGAAGATATGACGGTACCAACCTGCCACACAGTTAAAACGTAACGGCATTTTTAGGCAGTCTGAAACTTTTTAGCACTTTTGTGTGGCATATGCCGTTCAGCCCTTTAGTATCAAGGTCTGCAACGCGCCACAGACTTGAGTTGGCGCGTTTTATGTGGAACGGTAACAGCGAAAAATGCCACACAACCGTATATTTTCACGATAAAAAGTGCGTTTTGTGTGGCATATGGAACCACATCAGAAAGGATGATTTTTTATGGGCGCAAGACCAAAGAGAAGTCGAATTTGGGAGATTCAGTCTCAGTTATATGATACTTACGGGAACCCGTATATCGATCCTGAGGCTCTCCATAACAGAGGGCTTGAATTGATAGATGCGGATAAAGTAAATGAATTCTGTTGGATTATTCATAATCGTTGTGTCTATACCAAAGAAGAGGAAGAAGAAGCCGCAAAGGAAATTGCCGCCGGGATAAATCGTAAACAGATTATAGCAGGCGACAAGAAGCCTGAACATCTGCATTTCGAGATTCAATTGAAGGAAGGCGCGAGCGCAGAGACCGTGGCAGATATGTTTGGAGTAACGACTGCCCAGATAGTATATGTCCGGGAGAATAAGCTGGGAGAAACCCAGACATTTGAAGATAAATGTGCTTATCTCTGTCATCACTTCGAGCCGAACAAGACTCCGTATGACTATTCCGAGATTCATGCAACATTCGATTATGCGAAAATGTGCGAGGAATACGGACGTAGGCAGGCAAAGAAGAATAAAAGCAAGCACAGTAAGGCGTTCCGGGACGAGCATGTCAATAAGATATCTTCCGGCGAGGAAACTCTGCCTGAGTTCATCGCTCAGTACGGATATGCAACGTACGAGGAGAACAAGAGTCATTATGATCATGCATACGAGTATTTCCTGTCAACGAAGTATCAAGGCGAGGGTTTCCGTCTTACGTATTTCATAACGGGGCCATCGACAGTCGGTAAGACTCCGCTTGCGAAGTTCTATGCCTGCTCCATGTTCCCGGAAATCGAAAATCCGAGAGAGGTGTTTTTCTGTCCTGGCGATTCCGGCGGAACCTTCCAGAGTTACAGAGGACAGCCTGTAATCATCTGGGATGATTGGAGAGCTGTCGATTTCATCAGAGAGTTCGGCAGAGAAAAACTGCTTAGCAGTCTGTTCGCAGTCCATCCTGAGCCGGTCGATTTTAATGTCAAATATGGTACCGCTGTCCTCAGACATACGGTCAATATTATCACCTGTATAGATGATATTGATCGGTTTACGAAGGAGTTATCTGGGAAATATACGGACAAGAACAACAATAAGCATAAAGGTGAAGAAGGACAGATTCTTCAATTTTTCAAAAGGATTTTCAGCTTCACAGAGGTAACAGAGGACTCTATTACCTTTGCAGTCAATGCAGGTTACATGAGCAGGCTCGGCAATGTTCCTTTGTATTATTACAAGCAGTATGTTGCTCTTGCCAAAATTGGAAATAATACTGCCAGGATTGCCGAGAATGTAAAGCCGTCACTTTATGGTCATGTTGGTAGCAATATGCTTCCCGAATTGAAGACAACATATGATGAACAGTTGGAAAGGGAACGTGCAAAGATTGATCGAGTCGAAGATATTCCGGCTGATCTTCTTCCATCTCGCGAATACACTTTTGATGGAAACATGGATAATGCAATCATCATTGAGCCGGCAAAAATTGTTCGAAGTATGAGCGAGTTACATGAAATGTATGACGATGAATATGAAGAATTATGTAGGCGACGTAAAGAATATGGAGTCGAGTTTTGGTCATTCAAGCAATATCTGAAAGCA
>JAILNQ010000024.1 GCA_024691425.1 Lachnospiraceae bacterium | reverse complement strand
GTCAGTATGGGATTGAACAACATGGTCTCTGCTGTGTTCTGCAGTGCCATCCCCAGAGACGACCACGGCTTGCCGGCGGCATCGAAGCTGTAATACCGGATCCCCTCTGCCAGAATGATCAGAAACGTAACCGCAAGAAGTCCCACGATGATCAGTTTGATCTTCTTCATCCGGCTAGCTGTCTTCATGCTTTTCTCCTTATACATGACAGTTGAAATGTTGCGCTGTGCGCCTTTGCAGGTACTTTTATTATATCAAACGTTAAGGACCTGTTACAAGTTTCTGCCGCCGTTAGTGGCCCGGCCTGCATTTTTATGTCAGGCTGTAAAAAAGAAGACAGGTTCGTCAACCTGCATCGGTAAGCGATAGACCGGATAAAAGCATTTTGTTGACAAAATCCACCAGACAATTATTATACAAAAAGGGAGTTGAATTCCCTGAATGTATAAGGATGGCTCCAATATTTGAAGAGACGAGAGAAAACCTCGCCAAGGCTGAAAATGAATACCGCTGGATGCAAATTGAAAAGGGTGATTACCACGATGAGGAACGGGCAGCCTGCACCTATACGATGGCTTTGTCGAATACAGCGAGGGCAATCCTGAAAAAGCAGAGGCTTATGTCCGCGATGCGATCTGCTCCTCCAAAGGTATTGATGACCCTGAATACCGTCAGCAGTGCATTCGCGAATGCTATGACCTGTTGGAGGTCATCCGTGACGGAAATGTGCCGCCCTGGGACGAGTTCAAGGAAATGTCGATCAGTGAGATGTTTTCCAACGCGCTCTGAAACTTCTGCCGGGCAGTTTTCATTGGTTTTGTTTGAGCTTCGGCAAAGAACCTGACATATACGTGGAGCGTACAGAAGCATATTTCAGAGAAAAAGCAGAACAGAGAGGAGATCTGTAATACCGGTATGTATTATTCAGCCATAAGCGGCCTGGCATTTATTCTCAATCTCATAATCAACCGTGAAGCAATCAGGAACTTCAGGCTCCGGCCCGAAAAGCAGAAATCCGGGCAGCAGGCGGACTTTCGCTACAGCCTCTTCCTTATAGCGGCGGAATTCTACTTCATTGCGGACATCGTATGGGGGCTTCTGTACGAAAATCACGACATGGACAGCCTTTTTCCGTTTCTGTACGCGGATGCCGTTCTGTATTTCATATTCATGTTCCTGACGATGCTGACGTGGATACGATATATAGTCGCTTATCTTAACAAGAGGGGGCGGCGGAGCAAAGTCCTGCTTTATGGGGTGTGGACCATGTTCACGCTTGCCCTCGTTTATCTGGTGACCAACCGGTTTTACCCTTTCATTTTTTCCTTCAACGCGGAGCATGAATATATCCCGGAATCAGGCAGACATATCGCATTTGCCCTGCAGATTGCCCTGTATATGGCGACTTCGATATATGTGTTCTATAATGCCCTCATTTCAAAGGGGCGGGAGAGGGTCAGGTACAATGCGGTCGGGCTCACCTGCCTTGTGATGGAGCTGTTTCTGATAATACAGATGTTTGATTCGGGATATCCTTTCTATGCCATGGGACTCATGATAGGAATTTGCGTGATGCATTCCTTCGTGGAGGCCGGCGAGATGGAGGAGAAAGAGATTTATGACAATATCGTGACAGGCCTGGCGGAAGATTATGAGGCGATGTATTACATCAATATAGAGACGGGAGAATACCGTGAATTCTCCACCAGCCGGGAATATCGGTCCATGAACGTTCCTGCGGACGGCCGTGATTTTTTCACAGAAACCAGGGTGAATGCCGCCAGATACGCACATCCGGATGACAGAGAGTTCGCTGTAAGCCTGTATTTCAAAGAGACGATGCTTAAGAATCTTGAGGGCAGAAAATCATATTCATACAAATACAGAGTGATGGTAGGAGCCCGGCCCAGGTATTTCCGCTTCACGGTGATGCGCGCCAATGACGGCAGGCATCTGGTGCTGTATGAAAAGGATATAGACGATGAAATCACGGCCGAAACGGTGCGCCTTGAAGATCAGAAGAAGCACGTCACTTTCAGCCAGATAGCGGAAAGCCTGGCATCCAATTATGACGTGATTTACTACGTGAACGCGGAAGATTCGGGCTATGTCAGCTATGAATCCAACAATATATACGGGCAGCTGGAGGTGCAGAAAGCCGGTAATGATTTTTATGTCGAAGCCTTAAAGGATATTCTGCAGATCGTTCATAAGAGAGATCTTGACCAGGTTGAGGATTTCCTTAACCGGGATCGCATGATCAGCGCGCTGCGGGACCGTAAAAGGTACAGCATGGATTACCGCATCATGATAGGAGGCAGATCGCACCATGTCAGAATGACCGTGCGCAAGACCAGTGACAGCACTCATTTCATTATCGGCGTCGAAAACATAGATGCCGAGGTCAGAAAGGAAAAACAGCATCTTAAGGCCCTGAATACCGAGAAGGAACTGGCCAGGCGCGACGAGCTGACAGGGGTCAAGAATAATACCGCATACAGGGAACTGGAAAAATCAGTACAGTCTAATATCGATAACGGTATGGACTATCTGCCCTTCGGGCTTGTTGTCTGTGATGCCAATAATCTGAAGAAAATCAACGATTTCGAAGGCCATATGGCAGGTGACGAATACATCAGGGAGTCGGCTAAGCTTCTGTGCGATATTTTCGACCACAGTCCTGTATTCAGAATCGGCGGCGATGAATTCGTTGTATTCCTGCGCGGCAGCGATTATTCGGACCGGGAGGGGCTGATGAAGAGATTGCGCGATCGGATTCACGAGAATCTGCAGTCCGGAACGGGACCGGTACTGGCTTCCGGAATTGCGGAATATGAGCCTGAGACCGACAGCTCGGTATCAGAAATATTTGACCGCGCGGACAGGGAGATGTACGATGACAAGCAGAACCTCAAACAGGGGAAGGATGCCGGCGAACAACCGGATCAGAAGGAGAACGGCTCATGATTTTCGATATGAAGATGGTAAGGAAAACAGCTTTTGCATTTTTGACGGCGATTGCGTTCACATTTCCTCTTGCCGGCTGTTCTGAGGCCGGGGTTGATCAGACCGCCGTTTCAGAGGAGGAAAAAGCTCCGAGCCCTGTCAGCGAAGCAGTGAATTTCGCGCATGAGCTCGACTCGTACACGCCGGGAAGGACAGCTACAATTTCTATTTCACCTATAAGATCGTCCACCCGTGGTGGGATGCGGTAGCGCTTGGCATGGAAGAGGCACAGAGGCAGTACCTTGAAAAGGGGATAACCGTAACCTATGAATATCTGGCACCTGAGGCCGCATCTGCCGAAGACCAGAAAGAAAGGCTCTCGCAGGTGAAAAAGGATGATTATGATATCATCGGCGTCGATGTGGCGGATGAAGAGATTATTTCGCCGGTTCTTGATGAGATGGCAGACGAAGGCTTCAGGGTGATGACTTTTTCCAGTTCGGATGCGGCTGAAGGATGCAAAAGGATCGCCTATGTCGGAAACACCCACAACTATCAGGACGGGGCGGACCTGACGGAAGCCCTGTGCGAAAAGCTGGGTTACAGGGGCCGCGTGGCCATACTGGTCGGGAGCAAAGGCGCCCCCTGCCATGAGGACAGGGCAAAGGGAGCAAAGGATACTATTGCCGGATATCCGGATATGGAAATTGCAGCCGTGGAATACGACATGGATTCCATTGAAAATGCTTACAACCTCACATTGAAAATTCTGGAGGAAAACCCGGGGCTGGACGGGATTATCTGCTGCAATATGAGCAATCCTGTCGGAGCCGCAAGGGCGATAACCGAAAAAGGGAGTGATACGGTGATAGTGGGAATGGATCATGACAGGGAAGCACTGCACTATTTAAATGACGGCGTGATCTACTGTCTGGGAGTTCAGGACTGCTTTTCCATCGGATTTGACACGCTTCAGGTGGCGGTAAAGATCGCTGACGGGAATCCGCCGGGTGATCTGTATCCGGAAAAAATGAATGAGATCACTACGATCATCTATCAGGAAGATGCGGAGTCGATGCTGGAGCTGCTCTATGGAGACATCTTATGACAAATGAAAAAGACAGTATAAATAAAAGATTCATATATACGGCCATCATCGGCAGTACATTGGTGATGGCGGTACTGGCGTTCAGCATGCTGTGGGCATCGAGAAAAACCGTGTCTACAACGGACGAGGCGGTTTCGGCAGTGAGCTCGTTCTACCTTGAAGCCATGGCCGATCAGCGGGCGCGGACGATCAATAATCTGATCAACAATAATTTCGAGCACATGGATAAGGCTCTTACCGTCATCAGGGATGAGGATATAGAATCGCAGGAAGAACTCAGGAACGTGATCGGAAAGATCAAAACGGTGCTTTCCCTGAACCGGTTTGCGCTCGTGGATGAGGACAACACCGTATATACCCAGTACACGACATATTCGGGTGGAAGCCGTTATGATTTTCTGTCATCGGATAAACTGAGCGAACGGGTCATCAGCACAGCCTATATGTACGGCTCATCCAAACAGCTGTGTCTCGCCACTCCGGCGGACGGCCTTGAAATCCTGGGAAAACCGTTCAAAGCCTGTTTTGTCCAGATAGACATCAAAGATATCAGCGATCTCCTGCTGCTCGAGGATCAGGGTAACACATATTTCGCGCTGTATACGAAGAACGGCGGCAATCTGTCCGATAGCGGCCTCGGACTGGTCGGTGCCGGCGAAAATATACTTGAGGACAGTAAGGATTATATTTCACGGGATTCGTGGGAAAAGCTTTCGACGGATTTTGAAGAGGGAAAAGAGGGGAGCCTGACACTTGTTTCGGACGGGATACAGGAAACGATCTGTTATGCCCCGGTTCCTGACACAGGGTGGATGATGGCGGTTCTCATCCGTGAGAGTGTCATACATGAACAGTTCCTGGAAATCAGCGATAACAACCGCCGTGTCAGCCGGATGCTGATTATTGTCACCCTTCTTTCCATGGTGATCTTCGCCGCCGTACTCCTTCTCCAATCACGCAGGATATCAAGGATGAGGCTTGAAACTGAAAGAGAGAACAGCAGGATGTTCCGAAGCATGGCGAATACCGATTCCATGACCGGGGTCAGGAACAAGCATGCGTATTCCGAATATGAGAAACACCTGAACAATATGATACGATCCGGCGAGCTCAGGAACAGGCTGGCGGTGCTGGTGTGTGACGTCAACGGACTGAAGCATGTTAATGATACGAAAGGGCATGCGGCCGGGGACCAGCTGATAAAGGATGCGTGCTCCCTCATATGTGAGCACTTCGTCCATGGAACTGTCTTCAGAATCGGCGGGGACGAGTTCGCAGTTATACTTCAGGAAAAAGGCTATGACACACTGGACGAAACGCTGTCCTCGATCAACCGCGAGATTGAAGATAATATCAGCAGGGACAGGGTGGTGATTTCTATCGGTCATTCTGTTCTGAATGAGGAAGACAGACAGATACACGATGTATTTGAAAGAGCCGATAATTTGATGTATCAGCGAAAGAAGGAATTAAAGGCTATGGGAGCAAAAACCAGAGAGTGATGCCGGCCCGCGCCATTACTGTGTGAAGAACCGGCATCCTTGAAACTCCGCGGGGGATGCGGTATTATAGATAAGTATGATGATACACTGGAAAAAAATATGGCGGATGATAATTTTTGTTATCCCGTTATTATATATGCTCGCCGGTAAATATTTTAATATATGGTGTCCCTGTATTATTAATAAATATTTACATCTGGACTGTGTTACCTGCGGTATAACGAGATTATTTATTGAGCTGTGTCAGGGGCATATATATCAGGCATTCAGATATAATGTATTCATCTTTGCCTGTATACCGGTTATACCGGTCATTCTGTTAAATTTTATCGGTATAATCGAGTTTAAGGGCAGGTTTTTGAATTATTATATAAAAACAGTTATTGCAATAGG
>JAILNQ010000041.1 GCA_024691425.1 Lachnospiraceae bacterium | reverse complement strand
TAAAACATCGCAGAGCGTTATTGAACTCTGTCCGCGATTATGATTCCGTAGCGGTCGTTGTTGATATATCCCGAGTTTATGATTACATTCTTGATAATAAAAAGTCGCGATGCAGATATAAGGACTATATCCTGAAGCGGTGTGTAAAAAGCAAGCTTAAGCGAATGATTTCCGAGGGCTCAATAACTACGCATGATGATATTTCCATTACTATCTATATCGATGAGCAGCTCACTGCCACAAACGGTTACTATGATTTGAGGGATTCTATACGTGAAGAATTACAGTATGGTATTGTGAATTTTGACTATAGTGTTACTCATCAGCCTCTTTTTGATTCTAATGTATCTGTCAATATTCACTACTGCGATTCAAGCTGTAACTACCTCATCCAGGCATGTGATATTCTTGCAAATAGAATATGGCACTCCTTTCGGGATAATAATAGAAAGCTAAGGAAAATTGATAATCATTTAACCTTGACATTTCCATAATCAAACGCTATATTTAAGTTACAGCCGAATAGGACTGTATACGTTTGCAAACCGATACATAGTATTAAGCGTACTTGTAAGTACGCCGGCCAAGCGGAATAAAGCGTCTGGTTATGCCAGGCGCTTTATTTATATGTTGTAAAAAAAGATGCAGTGTGGTAATATTTTCGTACAGAGAAAGCCGAATTGATTTCGGCAAAAAAACACTTGCATTTCATGTGCAGGTGTTTTTTGTTTTCTGTACGAAAGATGCACTGGTACAAACGGAGGAATCACTATGAAATACAAGTACAGAACGTCATTTACTTACCGTGGAAAGCGTTATGAGGTATATGCGAATACCGTTGAGGAGCTGTACGAGAAGAAGGCCCTCAAAAAGAAGCGTCTTCAGGATGATGTCGTTGTATATGACAGGCATACCACTGTTGACAAGTGGGCGGAAGAAGCGTTTGATACATACAAAGCAAACGTTCAGGGCTTGCGCGATATTAAATGCCGGTACAATAAATATGTTTCTCCCGCAATCGGGCATAAAGCCCTCGGGGATGTCCGGGCCGTTGAGTGCCAGAACATTCTCAACAGCTGCGCCGGGATGTCATACTCTCACTGTAAATCGCTTAAACAGGAGATCTCTTTTTTATTCCAGACTGCAGTTGAAAACAGGCTAATCCCGTTCAGTCCTGCAATAAGGCTGTCTCTTCCGGAATACACGCGCGGGTATCGGAGAAGCATCACTGATCAGGAAAGAAAGCATCTCCTCAAAATTTACGAAGCGGATCCTTCATATCTCCTGTTCATGATGATCCTGAAATGCGGATGCCGTCCAGAGGAGGCCATCGGACTGATCGGAAGGGATATTGACCGCAAAAAGCGCCTGCTGCATATCCGGGGAACAAAAACGAAGAACTCTGACAGGTTCGTTCCGATTCCGGCCGATATCTATTCCGTCATAAAAGACACGAAGCCGTTTGAGCCTGTCTGTCCCAACCGTAAAGGCACTAAGCACTCTGAGAGCTCATACAAAAGGCTCTGTGCACATCTCAGGCGTGATATGAACATCTCCATGGGATGCAAGGTATACCGCAATGCACTGGTCCCGCCGCTTCCCCTGGCGGAGGATTTTGTCCCGTACTGTCTGAGACATACCTACTGTACAGATCTGTGCAAAGCAGGTGTTGATATCCGGACAGCACAGCGGCTCATGGGGCACGCTAATATTTCAGTTACGGCTGATATATATACTCATGTTGATATGAATGATATTGAAAAGGCCGGGAAACTGATCGAACAATATGCAGCCGCTCAGAAAAAATCCCGCACCCAATCCCGCATCTAAATGTATAAAAAAGTATAAAAATGTAAAAAATCGAGTCCCTGAAGAGCGAAAAGAAAAGCCTTGAAACGTTGAGTTTTCAAGGCTTTTCCCGTTACGTGTGTGAGAGGATTCGAACCCCCGACCTTCTGGTCCGTAGCCAGACGCTCTATCCAGCTGAGCTACACACACTTACTGCACCGCGAGCCTCTTCGACGAAGTCGAATCCAAATGGCGAGCGACCTTCTCAGTATCTCGCTTGACCCGCGAAAGATATACTACCACACGCCTTACTGTTCGTCAACCATTACCCTGCATACAAAAAACAGTGCCATAGTCGAAACGTCTTACATAAAATATGCGATCTCTTCTTCCGGTGCGAATGTGCTGCTGATAGATTTTGCGACCATAACCGGCGACGGCTCGTTCGTCTGGCGGTTCATTACCGCGCGGACAACTGCCGTGACCTCTATCCATTCGCTGTCGTGAAACTTGGCATTGCCTTCATATTCGCACGGAAATCCGACGAACGCTATGTCCTCCGCGCAGCATGTCATGGCGGGTCTGGCCACGACAAACATCTTCTCGGATTTTATGTCCTTCGGATGCGCCGCCTGCGCTTTGAAACACACGGTCTTATCTATGTAGTTCGCAAGATTTTCGAATATGTCTATATAGAAGATACCGTAGTCGTCATCACCGATTCTGATGACATCCGCATCCATGTCATACGGAAGCTCCTCGGGAACATTGTCCTCGACTTTGCCGTCAGGTGTTTCATAAAGAACCTGGGCGCGCCTGTTGACCGCACGCACCATGCGCTTGAACATAGCCCGGTCATGGCTGTCCTCGCATCTGTTGAACACGACGAGGTCAGAATACAGAAACTGATTCGTCATCATCATCTTCATGTTGTTCAGGTACATCTCGAAAGAACCTGAATCAACAGGCGTTATGACCTCGGCGAGCTGCCAGTTTCCCGGAAGCGCATCTAACAGCTCGTTTATGTCCCACATGCCGTTCGACTCGATGATTATCCTCGCGGGGCGGACTTCTTTTTCAAAATTCCTGAAGAGATCCTCGGAAACATCATCCTCATCCTCTATCTTCCTTACGACGAAGCGGCTGTCATCAAGGCGCATTATATCTATCGATTCCTCGCCTTCCTCGCAGATAATATAAAGGGTGGTCAGTCCGTCCTTGAACTGCCCCTCATCCATCGTCTGCCGTATGAAGCTTGTCTTTCCTCCGTCAAGGAATCCCGTGAAAAGATACACGGGCACCGGTCTTCTTCCGAGCATTCTTTATACCCCGAACAGTTTCGCGAGGCCGTCCTCGTCGATTTTCGATCCTATGACACAGAGCCTTCCCGTATAATCGGCGCTGCCTTCACGTATTTCCGTCTCGCCGGGCGTAAGGTCGAAGTGGAGCCACTTGCCGTCATCCGCAGGAACGATTCCTTTCGCGCGGAGCACCTGTCCGAATTCCTCGCCTTCAGCAAGTCTTCCGAGTATTCCCTCAAGCTCGCTCCTTGAGAACTTCTTCGGAGTCTCAACGCCCCAGCTCGTGAACACCTCATCGGCATCATGACCGTGATGATGATGGTGATGCTCATGGTCATGGTGATGTTCGTGGTCGTGGTCGTGATCATGCTCATGTTCGTGATCGTGATCATGATGGTGCTCATCCTCATGGTCATGGTGATGCTCATGGTCGTGATCGTGGTCGTGATCGTGGTCGTGGTGATGCTCGTGCTCATGATCGTGGTCGTCATCATGCTCGTGGTCATGGTCATGATGATGTCCGCAGCAGCATTCTCCGTCATGGTGATGATGCTCGTGTTCCTCCTCGAGCTCATGCTGAAGCGCCTTCGCGTCGCTCATCGCGCCGAAGATAACTGCCCCATCAATGTCGTCCCACGGAGTCGTGATAAGCGATGCATCATGATTTTTCTCCCTGATGAGCTTAACGACCTCGTCAAGCTTTTCGGCGGAAACATCCTGCGTCCTCGAAAGGACTATGCATCTTGCCGTCTCTATCTGATTATTGAAGAACTCGCCGAAGTTCTTCATGTAAACCTTCGCCTTCTTCGCATCAACGACCGCGGTGGCCGTAGCTATCTCGATGCCGGCCTCATCGGCAACGTCAAGCACTGCACGCTCGACATCCGAGAGCTTTCCAACGCCGGACGGTTCGATCACGATCCTCGAAGGATGATATTCGTCAACAACTTTCTTGAGCGCCGTTGCGAAATCACCGACGAGAGAGCAGCATATGCATCCGCTGTTCATCTCCGTGATGTTGATCCCGGCATCCTTGAGGAATCCTCCGTCGATGCCTATCTCACCGAACTCGTTCTCGATAAGGACGATCTGCTGTCCCGTAAAGACATCCGCTATGAGCTTCTTTATGAGTGTCGTCTTGCCTGCTCCGAGAAATCCCGAAATGATATCAACTTTTGTCATTGCCATAACCTCTTTTCTTTCCCTTCTAGTACATCGTAAAGAACATAATCAAGGGGACGTTTATAATGAACTGTATAACGGCGAAACGGAACACCACCTGCGTGTTCGACCATTCGAGCGTCTTGCGCGCATGATCGTGGAGCGGGCAGCGTGTGTTCACCAGTATCTTTATCTTAAGGAAACGAAGAAGCGCAACCTTCAGAAGCCCGAGCCCTCCGTCAAGTATCATCACGAGCGCGAACGGAATGTACAGAAGCGGATAGCCGCTGAGCAATGCCACGATCGCGATCATCATCCCCATCGCCCTGCTTCCGGCATCCCCCATGAGCATCGAGCTCGGGTTCGCATTAAACCACAGATACGCAACGAGCACGATGATGAAGAGCGCTATGAAAAGTCTGTCCCCCGTTGCCTGCGGAAGATCGCAGCAAAGAAGGAAGC
>JAILNQ010000027.1 GCA_024691425.1 Lachnospiraceae bacterium | reverse complement strand
GAAGAAGGCATATGTACTTTCACTGGTGAACGAGCAGGTTACAAAACTCGGATTGGGACTAAATGAGGCCGAGGTTGATGCGGTCATTGAGGGCATAGTCAATTATGTCAAGCATAACAGGAGTGCGTCATGAACGCGGGCGGGACGGAACTGTTCTGAAGGAGGCGGTCATATGCCAAAAGCTGAAGATATAGTTAAAAGAGCACTCGATGAAGTGGGCATTACCGAATACCCGCCGAACTCGAATAATGTAAAATACAATACTGAATATTATGGCCGGGAGGTGTCCGGTCCGAAGTATCCGTGGTGTTGTGCGTTTGTGTGGTGGGTGTTCAGCCGTTTTTCACCATGTCTTGTGAAGAAGACGGCCACATGCACGGATCTCGGCCAGTGGTTTAAGGACAACGGAAAATGGTCGTCGTCTCCGCATATCGGGGATGTTGTGTTCTTCAAGTTCAAGACGAATGACAGGTGGACCAATCATGTCGGAATCGTGACAGGGCTCAAGGGGAACATCGTCGAGACAGTAGAAGGCAATACTTCGATAAGTTCCGACGATAACGGCGGAGCCGTAATGCAGAGGAGACGCAGTTCAAACATAGTGGGATATGGCCGGCCATCATACAGTGAAAAGTCCGAAGTTGCACCGGTGCAACCGAAACGTGGATACAGATATGGGATAGACGTATCCGCCTGCCAGTCCTCAGTAGATTTCACTAAAGTAAAACAGGCCGGTTTTGAGTTCGTTCTTCTCAGGAGCACAACGAAGAACGGCCTGCCTGATCAGAAGTTCGATGAGTACTGGAACGGAGCAGCCGGTGTCGGAATGAAGATCACCGGAGTCTATAAACTGTGTTATGCCCATAGCGCATGGGAGGCGCAGAACGAGGCTGAAGGTGTTATCAGACTTCTCAGAAGCAAAGGACATAAGTGCGACATATGGCTGGACATGGAGGATGACGGCGGCCAGCAGATTTATAGCAAGGACATCATTGCCTGTATCATAACGGCATTTCTGACGACGTGCGTGAAGGCCGGATATGAAGTGGGAATATACTGCAATATGGACTGGTACAAGAATCATATCAGGGAAGACATCAGGAATATATGCCGGTTCTGGATTGCGAGGTATCCGAATGATGACACAGGAAAGGTCCGCGAAGATCTGAGACCCGATGTGAAGGGAGCGGTCATGTGGCAGTACTCATCCAAAGGGAAGCTTCCGGGAATACCGGGGAATGTGGATCTCGACGTTATGCTATGATACGTCTTTTTACTTGTTTTCTTCCATACAATATAACAGTATGAAGTAGTTTGAGCGCGGTACTTCGTGCGGGATTATTCTTGCAAAGACTGATATTGCGGCGTTTCTATCTGGCTACGGACCAGAAGGTCGGGGGTTCGAATCCTCTCACACACGTTACAAGAAGAAGGCCGGGACAGAAAGTCCCGGTCTTTTTTGCTGTTCATGAATCTGTTCTGTCCAGGTTTCTTGATCCTTCATCCGCGGTCCAGATCCTTCATCCATAGCTCCACGGATGCATCACTGGGCATGCGCCAGTCGCCGCGCGGAGAGAGCGAGACGGATCCGACTTTAGGTCCGTCGGGCAGGCAGCTTCTCTTGAACTGCTGCGAGAAGAATCTCCTGAAGAAATTCTTCGCGGCATTTACTACCTCGTCCTGACCGAGCTCCGGGTAGGCTTTCATGGCATACGCCGCCGACCGTGACGGCTCGAATCCGTGACGCAGCGTGTAGTACATGAAGAAATCGTTCAGGTCGTACTTGCCGATCTTCTCCTCGGTCTTCTGCGCGATCCTGCCGCCGTCAGTAGGCGTCAACTCGGGTGTGATCGGAGTATCGCAGATTGAATAGAGCACTTCTTTCAGCTCATTGTTTTCACACATATCCGCATAAGTCGTGCAGATGAATTTCACGAGTGTTTTCGGAACGGATGTGTTCACGGCGTACATGGACATATGGTCACCGTTGTATGTGCACCATCCGAGGGCCAGTTCTGAAAGGTCGCCCGTTCCGACCACGAGCCCGTTCTTCATGTTCGCCGCATCCATCAGTATGTATGTCCGCATTCTCGCCTGGGCGTTTTCATAGGTGACATCCCCCTCGCCCTGATATGCCTGCTCGTGGCCGAGCTGAGCAAGGTGGAGATTGACGCCTTCTTCAATCGGAACTACATGGATTTCATCGGCCAGAAGTTCCATGAGACGGGTCGCGTTATAGTATGTCAGCTGCGAAGTGTTGCCTCGGCTCGGCAGAGTGTAAGCTATTATCCTGATGTCCGGGATCAGTTTTTTCGCCTCGGCGCACACGATTATGGCGAGGGTAGAGTCGAGCCCTCCCGATATTCCGATGACGAGATTCTTGATCCCTGTTGCGCGCACTCTTGTGGCTAGACCGTTCGCCTGTATCTGAAGAATCCTTCTGCATCTGCTGTTCCTTGTGCTGCCGTCTGACGGAACAAAAGGGTTCCTCGGAAGAGAATAGTCATTCTTTTTGAGGATGTCCGCCATCTGGCCGATATTCATATCTTCCGGGCCGAGCGTATGCATGCGCACCGGAATCCTCCTGTAGTCATGATCAGATGAGTTCTCAAATGTGTTCTGACGCTGCCTGTCATGCATGATCGTGCCGAGATCTATCATTGCCGTCTGGGCATGAGGATACTCGGGGAAAATCGATTCGCCGAGAAGATTTCCGTTCTGCGCGATAAGAGTATGTCCGGAAAAAACAAGATCCGTGCTGCTTTCGCAAGTGCCTGACGAAGCATAGATATAGGCGCAGTAGCAGGCTCCGCTCTGCTGCCTGACGAGCTGTGAGCGGTACTCCTGTTTGCCGATAAGCTCATCGGAAGCCGACAGGTTGGCGATGATGTTCGCGCCTGCAAGAGCTGCATGGGTACTCGGCTTGTCGGGTATCCACAGGTCCTCGCAAACTTCCGCACTTAGAACTGCTCCTGTCGACGGATCCTCGGCCAGTATGTCTGTGCCGAACGGTATCTCTTCTCCGTTCAGGATGAGCGTTTCTCCTTTGAACCCGCGGCCTGAAGCGAACCATCTGCACTCATAGAACTCGCAGTAATTTGGAAGATATGTCTTGGGAATGAGGGCTTTGACCTTGCCGCATGAAATGATGGCGGCGCAGTTGTACAGGCTGTTCCTGAACCTTATCGGGACACCGACTATGACAAGACCGTCCGTATCCTCTGTTGCCGCGGCAATCTCAAAAAGCGCAGATACGGCGCTTTCTAGCAGAAGATCGCTCTGGAAAAGATCCGCGCATGTGTAGCCTGTTACCGATAACTCGGGAAATACTATCACGCCACAGTCCGGAAGTTCCCTTATCATCGCTGTTATCTGCTCTGTGTTATATGCAACGTTTCCGACTTTTATGGCCGGAACCGCCGCCGCAACCTTGATGATATGATTTTTCATGACCAACATCTCCGTTTCTGAATGAAAAAAGGCAAAAGCAACCCAGACGGCGCCTTTGCCTATATCATAATACTACAACATAAGCGATAGTGCCACATATTTCAGGGGCCGTAGCGTCGGCGGTTTGCACAAACAGGGGCACATCAGACTGTATATTCCGACGAAATGAAAATAGTTTTTCGTTTTATAGTGAAAAAAACGCAGTTTTGTGCAATTATTACATTGTGATACTATACACGTTCAAGGGTATTATACTGATTCAAAAAAGAGATCCGGATTCAGGATAACGGACATATGATCATCTGCACAGGCAGTATCGGCTGAATATAAGCAGGAGGAAGAAAATGAGAAAAATCACACGTTCCTGGAGCATAATGACTTCGATCATAATAGCGGCAATGGTGTTATGCTGTGTGCCGGTGACGGCTCATGCCGAAGAGACGGATCTGACGGAGATCACATCTGTTGAATCAGAGGTGATGACTGAGGATGATGTCCTGACGGAAAATGATCCAACTGTAGAGCAGGCCGATGCTGAAAAAACTGATGAGATAGAAGAAGAGAAAGAAGATGCTGCCGGATCCGCGGAAGATGATAAAGAGGATGAGGCTGATGCCAACGGATCCGATACGGATGAGGAATCTGACTCTGTTAAAGCTGATGATTCCAAAGAAGCTGAAGATAACGGGAATGATGAATTCGCAGGCAACGATACCGCGGTGGCTTCTGTAGTATTCAATGGCACGGAAGAGACCTTCACGGATTTTAGAGCAGCAGTAAACAGCTGGAATCAGAAGGGCGCAGGCGCTAAGCTAGTGCTCCTGGATGATGTTGAAGCAGTGAATACTATCGAGGTATTGGGCGGGACTGAAGATGCCCCCATGATACTTGACCTGAACGATCATGGGATACTGTGTACAATTATCCCAGATCCCATATTTATCTCTTATGGGACCATTTGGGTTAGAGAGGGCTCTTTTTTTGAACTTACGGACAGCAGTACCACAAACAGCATCCGATACGTCAAGCTTGACACTCAGGGCAGGGGGACCGAGGTCGTTGCGGATGAACCGGGCGGAGGATCGTATATTCAGATATCCGGAGGATATGTCGCGGGAGGATGCTACGGCGGCATAAATAATGACGGAACGTTCGTAATGAGTGGCGGTGAGGTTTGTGCAAATTCCACAGAGATAAACAGAAATTTTGGAGGAGGAGTGTGCAATTTAGGAACGTTCACTATGAGTGGCGGAAAGATACACGGTAACAGTGGGTATAGAGGCGGCGGCGTTTTCAATATAGGAACGTTCACTATGAGCGGCGGACTGATAAGCGCAAACACGGCTGATATCGGCGGCGGTATATTTAATCATCTTACGCCCGGAGGAATCCTAATTAGCGGCGGTGAGATAAGCGGAAACACTGCAGTTTCCGGAAATGCACTATACAATGATAATCCTGCCGAAGTATTCTACGACTCGCTCAAATTTGATGGCAGGGTTATTGCCGGAAGAGCTGTTGACGGATCTGATGCGTATTCTGTTGCATCGGATAAAGCAGACGGAAATGTCAATTCCTACGGATTCATCCGCATCTCGGATCTTGAGGTTGCCGCTGTCAAGGCCGGAGATACGATGCGGTTCTTCACGGATTTTGGCGATGCAGTGGATTTCTGGTACGAAAAAGGTGCAGGAGCAAAACTGACTCTTCTTGATGATGTTGAAACAGAACATACTTTGGAAGTGGCCGGCGGGACCGGGGGAGACCCCATGACGCTTGACCTGGGTGATCACGGGATTTTGTATAAAGGATCCGGAAATGCCAGCGTTATCAGCGTGTCTAATGAAGGTTTTTTTGAGCTGACAGACGGCAGCGGAACAAAGAGCACACGATACATTAAACTTGACGCACAGGGCAGGGGAAACGTGGTCGTTTCGGATGAACCGGATGGGGGATCATATGCTCAGATATCCGGAGGTTACATAGCAGGAGGCAGCGCCGGCGGTGTTTATAATGCCGGATCATTTACCATGAGCGGCGGACAGATCAGTGCAAATACGGCGGGGTCCGGCGGTGGCATTTATAATGCCGGATCATTTACCATGAGCGACGGACAGATCAGTGCAAATACGGCATCTGACGGAAATGCCCTGTTCAATGATAATGGCACAATATCTTTTATAGGAGATATTGTCGCCGGAAATGCGGTTGACGGAACAGATGCACACACTGTTACTGCCGACGCGGCAGAGAGAGATGTCAGTAACTATGGATACATCTGCGTATACTCGGATGGTGTTGCCGCCGTCAGGATGGGAAATCAGGAATGGCGGTTTGATGATATCGCTGACGCATCGGATTTCTGGAATGAAATAGGAGCAGGAGCAGAGCTTGTACTTCTGAAAGATGTCGAAACAGACAGAGTGATCGACGTGTTAGGAGGAACCGGGGATGTCCCAATGATACTTGACCTGAACGATCACGGAATACTTTATAAAGAAGCCTGGTACGGTGTACATGTTCCCGCCATCAGAGTCTGGAACGGAGCGAATTTTGTTCTCATGGACAACAGCGAAACGGAGACAATACGGTATATAAAACTGGACGAAAGCGGCCGGGGTACCGAGGTCGTTTCAGATGAACCGGACGCAGTTTCATATGTTCAGATATCCGGAGGATACATTGCAGGAGGATTAGGAGGCGGCGTATTTAATCATGAGTCATTTACTATGTACGGCGGGACAATATGCGGTAATGTGTCTATCCAGGGGGGCGGCGTATACAATGGCGAAACGTTTACAATGAACGGCGGGGAAATAAGAGGAAACAAAGCAGAAGAAAAAGGAGGCGGTGTATTTAATATCGGAACTTTTACGATGGGCGGCGGTAAGATTTGCGGAAACACAACAAAATTTTATGGCGACGTATTTAATGATTACGCCACGGTCGTGATCGATGGAGGGGTCTTCGCAGGAAGTGCTGCGGACGGTACTGATGCATGCATAGTTCCAGCCGATGAAGCGAGGAGAAAAATAGATTCCTACGGATTCATCCTGATCTTTAAAGCCTTAGTCCGTGCAGAAGATACAACACAGATCTTTACGGATTTCGATCCCGCCGTGAATTTCTGGAATGAGAAGGGTGCCGGGGCAGAGCTTGTTCTCATGAAGAATGTGGAAACGGAAAGCACGGTCGAAGTGGGCGACGGAACTGAAGAAAACCCCATGGTACTTGATCTGAATGATCATGGGATTCTTTATAAAGGCACCGAAACAGATAGCGTAATTGCGGTCGGAAATGGAGCATATTTTGAACTCAGGGGTGACGGTGGCACGAAGACTACGCGGTATATCAAGCTCGACGATGCCGGAAGAGCAACAGGCGTTGTTTTGGACGAACCGGGTGAAGGTTCATATGCGCAGATATCAGGCGGGTTTATCACGGGCGGAACCGATGGTGGTATAAAAAATGCCGGAATGACCACGATGGATGGAGGCACAATAAGCGGAAATACATCGGAAAATGGCGGCGGAGTGTACAATGCGGCAAATGCATCATTTTCAATGAACGAAGGAAATATCAGTGAAAACGAAGCAGCAACTAATGGTGGCGGTGTATATAATGCCGGAACGTTTACGGTGGATGATGGGGAGCTAAGCGGGAATGCTGCGGCTTCCGGTGGTGGAGTGTACAATGCGGCAAATGCATCATTCTCAATGAACGGAGAAAAAATCAGCGAAAACGAAGCAACTGCAAATGGCGGCGGTGCATATAATGCCGGAACGTTTACGATGGACGATGTGGAGATAAGCGGGAACACTGCGGAAAATGGGGGCGGTGTTTTCAATGCAGGATCGTTCATGATGAGAGGCGGAAAGATAAACGGTAATAATGCGTCGGATGCAACTCTTGGAAATGCGGTGTTCAATTCCGGAACTATAGATTTTAACGGCGTGGTTATTGCCGGAATTGCGGTTGACGGAACGGATGCCCAGAAAATAACTGCCTATGAAGCAAAGAGCAATATCAATTCCTTCGGATATATCGAGATATTTGAAATTGCCGCCGTAAGGATCGGCGATACAGAACAAGGCTTTAAATTTTTCAGCGATGCAGTTGAATTCTGGAATGAAAAGGGAGCCGGAGCAACGCTGCTGATTTTTGGTGATGTTGAAACCGATGCAACGATCGAAGTAAGCGGAGGAGCAGCAGAAGCTCCCATGATCTTAGATCTGAACGATCATGGGATACTTTATAAAGGCACCGAAAATGCAAGTGTTATCACAGTCGGTGGGGGTGCTTGTTTTGAACTCAGGGACGGAAGTATAACGAAGAGCACGCGTTACCTCAAGCTTGATGAACAGGGGAAGGGAACAGAAGTGGTCCCGGATGAACCTGAAAGCGGTTCAAGCGTACAGATGACTGGCGGGTATATCGCAGGAGGATCTGACGGCGGCGTAAATAATGACGGAACATTCACTCTGACCGGAGGGGCGATAAGCGGAAACATTGCAGGGAATGGTGGCGGAATAAACAATGCCGGAACGTTCACGATGAACGGAGGGTTGATAAGCGGAAACACTGCAGAGAATGGCAGCGTTTATAATACCGGAACATTCACAATGAACAGTGGAGAGATAAGCGGAAACACTTCGGTGAATGGAGGCGTTTATAATACCGAAACATTCACAATGAAAGGCGGAGAGATAAGCGGAAACATAGCAGAGAATGGCGGCGGAGTATATAGTGCCGGCGCATTCACGATGGACGATGGGGAGATAAGCGGAAACACTGCGGAGAATGGCGGCGGGTTATATAATGCCGGAACATTCACGATGAACGGCGGACAGATAAGCGGGAACAACGCCTCAGACGGTAAAGCCGTTTTCAACAGCAACGGAACGATCAATTTTTCCGGAGCTATCTATGCGGGAACAGAGATTGACGGGTCGGATGAGCAGGCGGTCTCTTCCGTTGAAGCAAAGAGAGATATTAATACTTATGGCTGCATACGCGTTACAATTTGCTTTGCACTCGTCAGAGCAGAAAATATGGAGTGGTACTTTGAGGATTTTGACGGTGCAGTAGATTCCTGGAACGGAAAAGGCGCCGGAGCTGAACTTGTGCTTCTGAAAGATGTTGAAACGGACAGTACGATCATGGTAAGCGGGGGAACAGCAGAAGCCCCCTTGATCCTTAACCTTAATGATCACGGGTTACTGTATAAAGGCACTGAGGAAGCCAGCGTCATCATAGTTTCAGAGGGGAAAAGTCTTGAACTAAGGGACAACGGCGATACAAAGACTGCACGATATATAAAGACTAATGCACAAAGCAGAGGAACAGAGGTAGTTCCGGATGAACCGGAAGAGGGTTCTTTTATCCAGATATCCGGCGGATACATTGCAGGCGGAGACAACCATGGAATATTTAATAGTGGGACGATCATAATGAACGGAGGGAACATAAGCGGAAACACAGGTTTTTCCGGCGGTGGCTTATATAATTCCAATGGGGCTTCGTCTACAATTAACAGCGGAAAGATATACGGAAACAGAGCAACTTATGGAGGCGGCGTATACAATACCGATGGTGCTTCGTTCACAATGAGCGGCGGAGAGATAAGCGGAAACAGAGCAGGTGACGGGAAGGCTGTGTTCAATGGGCAAGTCACGACTGCTTTTGACGGAGCTGTCTATGCGGGAACAAGAACTGACGGAACAGATTCGCATGTGGTTTCTGCCGCTGAAGCAGAGCAGGATATCAATTCATATGGATTCATACGTGTAGCTAGCGGGGTTGCTATTGTGAGATCACAAGGCTCAGAATGGTGCTTTGAGGATTTCGGCTCAGCGGCAGATTTCTGGAACGAAAAGGGAGCGGGAGCGCGAGCAGAGCTTGTGCTTCTGGATGATATCGAAATCAGAAGCAAGATCACAGTAAGAAACGGAACCGATGCAGCACCCATGATACTTGATCTGAATGATCACGGGATCATGTATCTTCAGGGATACGGTCAAACTGTCGATGATTGTGTCGTATGGGTAAAAACGGGAAAACATTTTGAACTGAGAGACAACGGAAGCACAAAGACCACACGGTACATAAAGCTTGACGGATACGGAAGAGGAATCGGTGTTGTTTCTGATGAGCCTGAAGGAGGTTCATACGCACGGATATCTGGAGGTTATCTCACAGGGGCAAAAACCTCCGGCCTGGTTAATTATAACGGAGCTGTCAGAATGAGCGGAGGGAATATAAGAGGGAACATTGTCGGTGTACAGACTTATCGCGGATCGTTCATTATGACAGGTGGATCGATAAGCGGAAGCTATCTCGAAGAATCAGTCGCATTGTACAATGATGCTAGCGATCTAAGCTTCAGAGGCAAAGGGATACTGGCAGGAACCGCCGTTGACGGAGCGGATGCACATATTGTTACAGCCGAAGAGGCGATAAGGAATATCGACTCCTACAAATTCATCACAGCAGGCATTACGGCCGCCGTAAGCGCAGAAGAAAGGCTTCATCCATTTACGGATTTCGGCGAAGCCGTGAATTTCTGGAATGAAAAAGGAGCAGGAGCAGAGCTTGCGCTTCTGGATGATGTCGAAACAGACAGTAAGATCGAAGTGAGCGGGGGAACCAAAGAATCCCCTATGATACTTGATCTTAATGATCACGGGATACTTTATAAAGGAGCAAGAGAAACTTACGTTATAGGAGTCAACCGCGGGAAGAGCCTTGAACTCAGGGATAGCGGAGCAGTAAAGACCACGCGATATGTCAGATTCGATACGCAGGGCAGAGGAGATGATGTGTTTGAAAACAAGCCCAGCATGGCCTCATATGTGCAGATATCCGGCGGTTATATCGCAGGAGGAACTGACGGCGGCATATACAATGCCAGTAATGCTTCGTTCATATTGAGCGGAGGCGCCATAAGCGGAAACATAGCATCATCCGGCGCCGGCGTTTTCAATGACACTGATACTTCTTTCATAATGAAAGGAGGAACAATATGCGGAAACACGGCAACAGGTAAAGGAGGCGGTGTATTCAATTACGGAACGTTCACTATGAGCGGTGGAGAGATAAGCAGGAACAATGCATCTTCCGGAAGCGCCATGTACAACAGTCATGGAACGATAGTGTTTGACGGAGGGATTTTCGCCGGAAGCGCATCTGACGGAACAGACGCGCATTTGGTCACTGCCGATGAGGCGATAAGCGATATCAATAACTATGGGTATATCACGGTAGGAGTGGCAACTGTCAGATACGGGGATACAGAGCGATGCTTTGCGGATTTAGGCACTGCGGCGGATTACTGGAATGAAAAGGGAGCAGGAGCAAAGCTTACGCTTTTCAATGATGTTGAAACAGACAGCACGATCGAAGCAAACGGCGGAACCGAAGGATCGCCCATGACGATCGACCTGAACGATCACGGGATCCTTTACAAAGGCGACGGGAATGAAAGCGTTATCAGGGTTTTGGAAGAAAAGTATCTTGAACTTACGGACGGCAGCGGCACGAAGAGTACACGATATATCAGGCTTGATGCACAGAGAAGAGGAACAGAGGCTGTCTTGGATGAACCGGACGGAGGTTTGTATGTGCAGGTATCCGGCGGGTATGTTGCGGGAGGAACCTGCGGTGGAGTGAACAACGCCGGAACATTTAAGTTCAGCGGCGGGCAGATATGCGGAAATACTTCGAATACCGGCGGAGGCGTATACAATGCAGGAACGGTCACGTTAATAGGCGGAGTGATATGCAATAATACCGCATCTTCAGGGAGCGCGCTGTTCAATGATAATGGAACGATATTGTTTAGCGGAGGGATTTTCGCCGGAGAGGCGGCAGACGGAAGCGATGCGTATTCCCCTGATGCCGATGAGGCGATAAGAAATATCAGTTCCTACGGATTCATCACTACCGGAACGGCAGTTGTCAGGGCAGGAGAAGAGATACGGTGCTTCAGAATATTCAACGCTGCTGTTAATTTCTGGAAAGGAAAGGGAGCCGGAGCCAGGCTTGTGCTTCTTTCTGATGTTACCAGATCCAGCCCGATCTCAGTGAACGGCGGAACCGAAGAAGCTCCGATGATACTCGATCTTAATGATCACGGGATACTGTATAATGGCAATGGAAACAGTGGAAGTTTTATCGGTATCGGAAGCGGAAAGCACTTTGAACTGGTTGACGGCAGCACTGCAAAGACAACAAGATACATCAGGATCAACTCACAGGGCAGAGGAGATAAGGTGCTTAATGACAAGCCTAGCAATAGCTCATATGTGCAGATATCCGGCGGGTACCTCACGGGCGGGGTCTCCTTTGGCGGAGTAAACAATGCCGGTATGTTCACAATGAACGGAGGCACGATATGCGGAAACATAGCAAATTCCGGTGGCGGTGTGTACAATAGTGCCGATTCATCGTTCATAATGAATGGCGGGCTTATATACCGGAATAAAGCATCCGCCATCGGAGGCGGCGTATACAACCGCGGAACGTTCACGATGAACGACGGTGAGATAAGCAGTAACGCGGCAGGAGAAGGCGGTGGCGTCGGCAATTATGGTACAGATGCTTCGTTCACGCTGACCGGAGGAAAGCTAAGCGGGAACACAGCAACCGACGGAGGCGGCGTATACAACCGCGGAACGTTCACCATGGCCGGAGGAGAGATAAGCGGAAACTCTGCGACTAAAGGTGGCGGAGTGAGCAACCTCAGATCATTTACAATGACTGGAGGAGAGATAAGCGAGAATACGGCGACAACTTCAGGCGGCGGTATATGGAATTCCGGTGCTGATGCCAAGTTCAAGATGAGAGGAGGAGAGATAAGCAGAAACACAGTGGATTCTTCGGAAGGAAATGCGCTGTACAACAGTGAAGGAACGATCGAATTTGACGGTGAGGTCTGTGCCGGAAGAGCGATCGACGGAACGGGTGCGGATTTCGTAACCGCCGAGGTGGCGATAAGAGACGTAAATTCCTACGGATTCTTCACGATCCTCAGCTTATGGTACGATCCTGTTGAGGATATGACCTATACCGGCAGCGCGATAATTCCTGCGGTCAGAGTATACTTCGGAGGTATGCTTCTCAAAGAAAAGACGGATTATACGATCTCCTTCAAGAACAATACGAATGCCGGGACGGCGACGTTTACCGTAACGGGAAAAGGCAACTACTCAGGGAAGGCGGACGGAGAGTTCAGCATAGTCAGAAAGAGCATTGAGGATCCTGACCTGACAGTCGCCGAGATAGCACCGAAGGCTGAGGGCAGGACCGCATACAAGCCGGTGCCTTCTATGACGTACAACAAGAAGAAGCTTGCAAGCCCGAAGGATTTCACGGTGACATACTATGATCAGTCACGCACTCAGACAGTTGCCGCTCCTACGGAAGCGGGACATTACCGGGCAGTTGCCGAAGGAAAGGGCAACTATACCGGAACGCTTGATTTCGAGTTTGTCATCACAAGGGCAGGACAGATACTTGTGAGCAAGCTCACTGTCGGGAGAATTCCTGATCAGCCTTATGACAGCGGCAATCCGGTTAAGCCTCCTCTTACTGTGAAGAACGGCACAAAGCAGGTCGAAGACGGCTGCTATGCAGTTACATACAGCAGCAATACCGAGATCGGAACCGCATCTGCGACAGTAACCGGAATAGAAGATAAGGGCTATGTCGGCTCGAAGACGGTGACGTTCAAGATCGTCGGCACTGCGCTCAGCAAAGCAAAGGTTGTGGATACTGATTTCGTGAAGGCGTATGAATACAGCGGAACAGAGAGGAAGAATTTCATAACCCTGCTCGAGAAGAAGAACGCACAGGATGCAGGAACGCCTCTTACGGGAATGGAAAAAGAGGAGTATGACAGACTTGCGGACGGAAGTGCCGAAAAGCGCGCCGTTGATTATGTCATAACATATGAGAAGAACATCAATGCCGGAAATGCAACGATGCTCATGACGGGAGTCAACGGCTGGACGGGAACCGTCAAGAAGGCGTTCAAGATCGACAAGTTCAACATCAAGAACAACCCGGGCGGTAAATTCGCGGTAACGCTTGATAAGCTCACATACCCGTATGCGAAGGCTGGAGTCAAGCCTAAGCCGGAGGTGAAGTTTAACGGTAAGCTTCTTGCCGAGGGAACTGACTACACGCTCGCATATTCGAACAACACGGCGGTCGGCGGAGCAAAACCGCCCACGGTGAAAGTTACCGGAAAGGGCAATTTCACAGGAGCGGATGATAGCACGACCTTCAGTATCGAGAAGGCAAATCTTGCAGCAGCAGGAATAACAGTTACGGCTAAGGACGTTGTATGGGCTGACAAGAACGGTAACTATAAGACGACGGTGACCGTTACCGACAGTGACGGCAAGAAGCTTACGGCGAATACGGATTACATACTGACATTCTCAAAGAATCCTTCCGGAACTCCTGAACTCGGCAAAGACGATAGAGTAGGCGAAGGAACTACGGTTTATGCTATCATAACGCATTCGGACAAACCTAAATGTGGTTATGAGGGTTCTGTCTCCGGCGCGTATCGCGTATGTGCCAATGATATCGGAAAGCTCACTGCAAAGGCAGCAGATAAGATATTTACGGGCAGACCGGTGACCATCACCGGCGACGACATCACGTGGAAGGCCGGTGCAGCTCCAAAGAATCTTACGGAAGGCGCTGATTTTGAGATAGTTAAAGACAGCTACGAGAAGAACACAAACAAGGGAACCGCATCCGTGATCGTGAAGGGAATAGGAGAATACGGCGGAACCAAGAAGGTCACTTTCAACATCAAAACAAAGAACGTAAGCTGGTGGAAGAGCCTGCTCAATAATCTGCTAGGGCGGTTCTGAATGCTCAGACAGCGACTGAGAAGAAGGCCGGGACAGACAGTCCCGGTCTTTTTTTTGCAGCGGACATTGTGGTAAAATATTGGTTGTGTCAATGTAAAATAGACTAACTATTAAAAGTCAACAAGAAAATGAAGATTTTTGAATAAAACATCATTAGGTGTTTTAGATAGCCTGGAGGCAGGCTTGAGC